>DATFJT010000037.1:0-5958 GCA_035269065.1 Saprospiraceae bacterium
GAACCGCGTCGTCGACCAGCTCAACGAGTTGTTGTGCAATTTGCATGTTCATTATCAGAAACTGAGAAATTATCATTGGAACGTAACAGGACCTGATTTTTTTGACGTTCATGAGCAATTCGAGCAAGAATACGAAGCAGTAAAATTGGAAATCGACGAAATAGCAGAACGCATTCGCGTTTTCGGCAAGACACCCATCAGCACCATGCGTGAGTACCTGTCACACTCAGAAATCAAAGAAACAGGAACAGATATGTCCTCCCGTGAAATGGTAAGCGAAATTATAAGAGATTTCGAAGTACTATTGACGCACATGATGGATATCACAGAAATAGCCCAGGAAATAGGCGACCTATCAACCGATGATATGATCAAAGGTTTCATGCAAAGAAAGGAGAAACGCCACTGGATGTTATCTGCATTTAATCAACCAGAACAATAATCATAATGAGAATAGCACTGAATATACTTTTGGGAAGTTTTGTCTTATTCTTCATCTCCTGCAATGATGGCGGGGATGAAAATAAAGATGGAACTAACGATGAAACGACAAAGGAAGATGTCAAAATGAAAGTCGAGCAGACTAAGGAAACTATATCTGCTTATTTTTCTGAAAGAAAAGACAGTCTGATCGTTGAAGGACGCAAAAACCTGGATGAATTTGGTCGTGAAATTGCGGCGTTGGAAAATCAATTAGAAGAAAACTCTGGAACGATAGAGAAAAAATTGAAAAATCAGCGCAAAGAAATGGTAGCAACTCTAAAAGACCAAAGGCAAGATCTTGAAAAGCAGCTCGAAAAGCTGGAAAAGAGTTCTAAAGACGCATGGAATGATGTGAGCAAATCGTTTCAGAAAGCTTCCCAGGATCTGGAAGAAGGGCTGAAAAAAGCTCAGAATGAATTCGATAATGAATCAAAAAACAAACAGTAAAAATGAATAACTTAATCGATAAAAATGAGCTTAAAGCAAAAGCAAAAAATAGTGTAGATCAGGTCATGGATAAGATAGAATCTATGGAGCAAAAGAAAGAGGAAGTCAAATCTGATGTCAAACAAAAATTTGAGAAACGTATTGAACAACTCAAGTCTGCACGTGATGAAATGAAACATAAATACGAGGAGATGAAAGAGAAATCGGATGACCAATTGGAAGATATCCAAAAGGCATTCTCCAGTGCAAGTAATAAATTTGAAGAAGGGTTTGCTGATTTAAAGCAGATGGTGCGTTGATGAACTCGAAGAATTTCAAAGAGAAAGCTCACCGCAAGGGTGGGCTTTTTTTATGCGACATGCCTATATTTAGAGAAAATTAACCACATCATGTTTTTTCAAATACCCTTCAAGCACATCCTGAAAACCATTGTAGCTTATGGCTTACCTTTTGCTATTTTAATAAGCTTCGTTCATTATTTATTAGACGGATACATCCGGCCCTGGTCATTTATCCTGAATTTCTTTGGATTTGGTTTGTTCATGGGAATATTGACGCTTTACAAACAAAGGGAGGATTTGTTCCAATTCACAGGAGGAGCAATACTACCCGAACATTGGTATCCGGTGCAGGAAAAGCAGGTGTTCAGTTCAATGACGCCAACTGAGATTACCGAAATTATCCGAAATGACAGCGCCTTCAAAAAGGTAAAGTTCCAAGTCAAAAAAGATAAGATTACATGCAAAACCCATAGTTTGGATTCTTTCTGGGGTCAAAGAATTCTCATCGAAAAAAAGGGCTTTGAAAACGATCAACATATCTATCGTATAAGAAGTCAATCGGTTTTTTCTCTGGATCAAATGAGTTTATCCTATAACCTTCGTAATGTCAATCGTGTCGCAGCACTCATTAGAGCGCAGTAATGGCCGATCATGTACCAATGCCATACCATACTATCTGTCGGCTTGTTAGCCATTCAAAATGGGTTTATTTTAGTCCTAAAAATAAAAGCAACACCGCAACTTGTCCTACAATTACACAAATAGGAAATTGGTTATTGCCACGAAACACAGGAAAGAAGAGGCTTTGACGGACCTTCTGGTTCAAGCTCTGGGTGTTCATTGTATCGTGCCGGAGGGTTTTGATACAGATGCGTTGGGAAGCTTCAGCGGGGAAGTGGAACGTTCCTTGTCCCCCCTGGAATGCGCGCGTCTCAAATGCAGGCAGGCCATGGAATTGACGGGTACTTCCCTATCCGTGGCTAGTGAGGGCAGCTTTGGACCTCACCCTAAATTACCCTGGATTGCTGCAAATGAAGAAGTTTTGCTGTTTACTGATGCAGAAAATCAATTAGACATTCCCGCCAGAGTGTTAAGTACGGAAACCAATTACGGCCAAAAATCCATTGATAGCCGCAGTCAGCTACAGCAATTTGCTGAAGCGCATCTCTTTCCATCCCATGCCCTGATCCTGAAACCGGCAGTCGATATATTCGAGCCCATTTTTAAGGGCATTCAAACACAAGGTGCATTAAACAGGGCTTATAACCACATCAAAAAAACATCAGGTTCTGTTTGGGTTGAAACGGATATGCGCGCTAATTTCAATCCAAGTCGTATGAAAATTATCCGGGCCTGTGGTGAAAAGCTTGTACAAAACCTCAAATCCGAATGCCCAAACTGCACTGCTCCCGGCTATATGGTACGTGATAGAATGGCGGGGCTACCCTGTTCATCTTGCGGTATGCCTACGAGCACTGCCAGGGAATGGCTCTACAAATGTATGGTCTGTCAATACGAAGAATGGAAAGCCAATCCTGAAAAAGAGACAGAAAATCCTCAATATTGCCCATTTTGCAACCCATGACTATGATCAATCGCGATATTGCACTGGCCAAAAAACTACTTGAAAAAGGAAAAGTCGTCGCCATTCCTACAGAAACCGTCTACGGGTTGGCCGGTAATGCCCTCGACGAAGAAGCTATTGACTCCATCTACAGGGTCAAAGAACGCCCCAAAAGCAATCCGCTCATCATTCATATCGCCTCTATTGATCAGCTGGACAGCTACGCGCAAAACATTCCTCCACTCGCCTACCATCTGGGTAAGGAATTCTGGCCCGGTCCTCTGACCCTGCTGCTGGAAAAGAAACCAATCATTCCTGAGGCCACCACTTCGGGATCTCCTTTCGTGGCCGTCCGCATACCTGATCATCCCCTTACGCTGGCTTTGCTTGAATCCATCGATTTCCCACTAGCAGCACCAAGTGCCAATCCCTTTGGTTACATCAGCCCCACCCGACCAGAGCATGTTCAAGAGCAAATCGGGGATAAAATACCCTTGATCCTGGATGGAGCTCCTTGCAAATCAGGCTTAGAATCAACCATTGTCGGATTTGAGGATCAGAAATTGAACCTGCACCGTCAGGGTTATATCACAGAAGAGCAGCTCAAGGCTTTTCTACCCAAAAATTGGTGCCTCATACGCAAACAAGATACAACTATACGCACACCAGGTAGTCATGACTACCATTACGCACCTTACACACCCATGACACTGGTTGATGATTTCGCAGAGATAGACCCTTCTGTCATAGACTCAAAAACAGGCAGTTTGTCCTGGAACAAGATGTTGCCGGGTGCAGGCGTCTGCCGGGTACTGTCCAAAGGGAATTCATTGGAAGAGGCAGCAAAATTGCTCTATAACACACTTATTGAATTGGATCAAATGGCACTTGAACAAATTTACTGTGAGCGCTTTCCACAGCAGGGGCTGGGCATTACCATCAACGAGCGCCTCGAAAAAGCAGCTAAAAGAGCGAGGAAACAATGAGTGGCTTATTCACGCTTGAAAAGGGGTTTGAGAAAGATTCTGGATTAATGTTCTTTTTGAGGAACTCTGTTTAACTTTATATGCATTCAAAAGCTAAAAGACAATGGGCATTTTCAGCAAATTGCGTTCTTTATTCGTGAAAGAAAAGCATGAAGATCCGCTTTTCGAACAAAAAGACGTTGAGAAACAAGACTGGCAGGAGCCTTTCAATAGGACCGAGGATATTCCGGAAGAAGTAAAAAATATTTCTGAAGAAGAGCAAGTCAAAGAGACTGCTCGGGACAAAGCAAGGGATTTTACAGAAAAAGTTGGTGAAGATGTCATTGACAAGGCTGATGAGTTGTATGACCAGGGCAAAGAAAAATTCTCAGAACTGGCTGACAAAGCAAAGAAAAATGCAGAACGTCTAAAAGAAAAAGCCCAGGATACCTATGATGATTTGTATGAGAAAGCCAAAGAGCAAAAAGAAATAGACGAAAACACTCCGGAATACGGTGAAGAGAGCCATGCAGATAAGTTGAGAAAAACAGACCTCATGGAAGGGACGGATGACTTTTTCTCAAAAGCTGAAAAATTCGCCGAGGGCGATTACAAGGCAGCTCGAGAGGGCAAAGTAGACGTCCGGGAGAATGAATCCAAGCAAAATTCTCCTAAAAAAGATGACCGAAAAGTAGCTGGCTTCGAAGACCGAGATGGTGATGGGGACGAATTGATTGATGATGCTGAAATCGAAGATGAGGAACAATAATTCCTACCGAATTGTATACAATAAGAGTCTTCTATCGTTTTTCTAATAATAATCAAATACTGAAAGACCTATGAAAAATCTAATGCTACATTTATTGTTCGCAATCTCCTTACTCCTGGCAGGGACTGCAACATGGGCGCAGGATCCGGACAGTGATCAGGATGCAAAAGCTATCCAGGGTATGTTGGGCGATATTCTCAGCCAGGGCAATAAAGCCAATGAAGCAGAACTGCCTTCCACGTACGATTTTGATTACAAACTCACGATGGAGTTCTGGGAAGAGGGAAAAGACCGGCAAAGCATGACCATGATGTGGAGTAAAGACCGGAACATCACAGGTATGTTGACTGAAGATGACCTGATGGTATTCGATAATAACCAGGACATTATCGTACAGTTTGACCAGAAAAAGATGGAAGCCAATATCCTGCCCAATATCATGAAAGGCATGGGTCAGTATTTGAAGCCTGAAATGGAAGAGGAAATGGAAATACTCAGCGTACAAAAGACTGGCAACAAAAAAGAAATACTGGGATATACCTGTGAGGAAATTCTTGTGGAGACAGAAGACGATAAATCACAGGCATGGGTGACATACGACCTGAATACATCGATGCAAGATGTCCTGGGCAACAGTATGGATATCCAGATTGAGAATTACATTGATGAGAAATTCGCAGATGAATTCAAAGATGCCATGGCCATGTATACAGAAGCCACAGATAAGAAAAATGGAGAGGTTCAATACTCAGAAGTAATAGAAATCGTAGAAGGTTACCAAATTGACAATTCTAAATACAAAGTACAACGGTAAATTGACAATACTTCCTACATGGAAATCAAAAGCCATCATGGTGACCAGATATTGTTTCTGGTCACTTTTGTTTTTTTGGCTTTCAGTTAGTGCACTTAAAGCACAGTCCTACCTGTGTGAAAACAGCCTCAGATATGAGGATTATGTGGTACTAAAAGTAGATACAATAAAAGATGTATTCTACCACAGGTCAGAAAGCCTTGGAGGAAAGTTCAGGGAACTCAAAATGGACATTTTTAAGCCGGCCAAAGACCCAGTCACCCGTCGTCCCGCGATATTGTTGGCACATGGTGGTGGATTTTTAGGCGGAAGAAAAGAGTCTCTACACAAGCATTGCATGGAAATGGCCAGCAGAGGTTATGTTTGCGCCACTGCCCAATACAGGTTGATTGACACCCTCGTATTGAATGAAAAAGACTACATCGAAGGGGCAATGAGAGCTGTAATGGATATCGCTTACGCCATCCAATTTCTGCGCAGCAACGCCTTAGCTCAAAATGATTTTGGTATCGATCCTGAATTAATTTTTGTCGGAGGCTTTTCCGCAGGTGCTGTTGCTGCCCTCCATGTAAATTTTCTTGACCCAAATGAATTGGAGAGCCAAATGCTTTCTAAGACCACGCGAAAGGAATGCC
>DATFJT010000038.1:0-3207 GCA_035269065.1 Saprospiraceae bacterium
TTGGACTCCTTGAAGCTCGCGGTTTTTGGATATTTTTTGACGTATGGTGATTTAATTCTATCCGTTTTATATGTAGTGAGAAAAGTGAGTAAATACAACCCTTTCCTTTTCTTTTGAGTTAGTTAAGCATGTCAAGTCAACAGCATACAACTATTTCGTTTTTTGAATTCCCTTCAATAGCTTCCAAATGGTGGGCATTTACGCAGATGCAACTGGCTCATCAACATCTGGCTAAAGTTGCAGGCTGCAGCTTTTACCGTCTCATGGGCACCGGAAAAAGAAATGGTTTTGATCCGAGACCTGATTTTTCCACATATGCACTGCTTATGGTTTGGGAGAATGAATCTGCCGCGAAATCTTTTTTGAATGAGTCGAAATTGATAAACAGCTATGTTTCTAAGTCGGAAAAGCATTTCACCTTGCACATGCAGAATATCAAAAGCCATGGAGAATGGTCTGGCAGTAATCCCTTTATGGCAGTCTCTGAGGATGACGCTAAGGAAGCACCTATTGCTGTGATAACACGGGCAACGATTAAATGGAGTAAAATGATGGCTTTTTGGTCCTATGTGCCGCGATCTGAAGAAGGCATACACACCAATCCGGGACTGCTATACACAAAAGGTATCGGGGAATGGCCCATTCGGCAGATGGCTACCTTTAGCATTTGGGCAAATGAGAAAGCCATGCGCGATTTTGCTTACAAGGAAGAAGGTCACCTTGGGGCCATTCGAAAAACAAGGGAATTGAACTGGTACGACGAAGAACTATTTTCTCGATTTCGGCCTGTCCGATTAACTGGAAACTGGAATATCGCAGGTCTGGAGTTAATCCCCGATGTGTGATTCTTTGCGAAAATGGCCATAGATACCCACAGGGTTAATGCGTCATTTGCCATTTGTAAAAAGCATCATGGTAAAGTTGCTCAGGGATATAAACCTTATAGAAAATTTTAATTCTGCTTACAGGCCTTGGAAGTTTTTGGATCCAAAGCATAAGCCTAGTTGCGCTTTCCACCTTCTAACAGCCTTCTTTGAATTTTGATTTAATGGGATGAAGGCCCTATTGTTATAAACAAATTGAATAGTATCAACGAATTTTTTTGACTGCTAATTCTCCCATCGCTTTTAAAAATGGTCTGCTGTCAAAACTGGCCATAATGTTGATGTCTTCAAGTAAATGGGATTCTTCATCGAGGAACTTGAAGATCATCGCAAGCGTATTGCGCTTATACAACTCAAAGAAAAGGGATGGTCCCAAATGGTTTTTCTGGCATAAAATACGCAGGAGCAGTCGATCATAGAACCGATGTTTTTCAGAAATCAAATGATGTTGAGGAGGACGTCCTTTTTTTAGGTTTTGGACGATTTTCTCAGCTTTTTTCTCCGCTCCCTTGAAAGAATACCCTGATGATGGCTTAATCCATCCTCCTGCTGCGCCAATTTTCACGATTTTATCGTGGCTATCCCTTTGATAGGGAAAATCTGTCATTGGAATAACACCTTGTTCTACATCAAGAACGTTGTATTGCTGAGGGCCTATTTCATCGCGGATATACGCCTCTAATGCTTTGTCATAGGATTCTTCTTCGAGCATATCCTGGGTAAAAAGCGTGTATTCAACCATGGCTTTCGTCTCAGAGTAGGGCAACACGTACATAAATGCAGTGTGCTCATTGTTGGCTACTCTAAAATCCATCATAGTAAACTGATCTACATCAAATACCGGATCCGTTGTCTCTATAAGCCAGCCCTTGAAATGTTGCAGGAGGGTATGGTGATGAGGGCTTTTGATGGCCCGGGACAAATCAGGTGGACGACTGTCAAAAATATATGTGCCGTGATAGCTGTTATCTTTAGTGATCACCTGGCCGTCATCTTCCAGTTTCAACACGGTTTCTTCTCTCCAATGTATATTTTCGGATTGTTGAATGCGCTTCTTGGCATACTGATAGAAGTCTAAGGACCTTAACATTTTGTAGCGGTAAGGATGAGAAGTCAGTTGTAAAATTTCATCTTCTTGGGCAACGAGGGCTGTTTTCCAGGATTGCGTGATGATATTGTCCCAAGGACCTTCCCCCTCCTCCCAAAAACAGTAGGTTTTATCGTTGTCATTTTTTTCAGATTTTTCGAGAAGGAGCATATTTTTCTCATGAAAGAACTCGTCATCGAGTAATTTGAGGGCCAGGTGAAGGCCTGATGCCCCACCTCCTATGATAATGGCATCATACATTGAAGTAGGTATAACATACGATGAAGAAGAACAGCTGTGCCGCATACAAATGACCGGATAAGCGCAGGTTTCCCGTGATTTTGAGTATGTAAAATACAGTATGCATGAGAAGAGCAACAACAAACCAGGCAATGAAGTTTTGAAGTGGGGGATGACCATCCGTCCAATGCCAGAAATCAAATTCATGGGCAGGCAGTTCCATGAAAAGATCCAGTAAAACCATCAGTGCTGCACCTATGAGAATGCTCCACCAGGATGGAGTGATCCATTGACCAATACGTGCAGTTATAAACACCAACAGGGCCCAGTTGACACCAATCAAATAAGGAACTCCCTGGAATTTCCAACCCAGATTTTCGCCGTAATGGTAGTCTCCAAAGAAAAGGCCATAGTTGACCCCGCACCACTCTACGAAAATACCAAGTACAAAAAATAAGCTGAGGGCAAAGATGGATTTGGGTTCTCTGACTGGAAAAAGTAAGATTAATAAAAAGAAAAAAATGAGCAGATTCAGTGGTGTTTTATTGATGAACCAATCCTGGAAACCAGAAAAAATTCCGACAAGAGCAGATACCTGGAACAACCATATGACGACCACGGCTACAGTTTCCTGTTCCTTTTTGAAAAGAGAGTTTTCGGTGCTTAAAATGCCCATGTATTCATAGCTTAAACAATTTAGTGCGTTATTGCGGATGAAAAATGCTCACCTCTGGCCTCTGCAACCATGTTTCCGACAATCTTGGCGGAGTTGAGGCAGAGTGGAATACCCCCGCCAGGGTGCACAGAACCGCCACAGAAATACAAATTACTGATTGATCGTTTAAAGTTAGGATGCCTCCAAAAGGCAGAGAACATAGAATTGCTGGAGGTGCCGTAGAGTGCACCCTTATAGCTGCTCGTTCTGCTTTCAATTTCTCTTGGGTCAAGCACCACTTCAACTTCAATTAATGAGGCGAGATCAACACCCAATACACG
>DATFJT010000039.1:0-3969 GCA_035269065.1 Saprospiraceae bacterium
ATTGAGCTCGATTAACAATACAACCACAGCCCAGGATAAGGTGACTTTGCAGACCTTGTTAGATGGCATTGCTCCTTATCTAAGTTCGGATGCCTTTGACCTCCTCGTTGCACATCCTTTGATCTCCTGGCAAGAAAGGGTAGACATCCTTTTGGACAATCAGGCTTTAATAAAGAAATACAGGGAGGAGATTCCAACGCAATACCAGGGCCTTTTGGAATATACGACATTGGATGGCCGCCAATTGTTAGAGGAGCAAATCTTCCTAAATCAAAGGGCGCAAATGGAGCTCATCGCCTTGGGTTTATATCATGTTGAAAATAATACAGAAAGGGACTTTTGGCTCTCAAAAATGCCTGTGGAGTTTACATCGTATATCAGTTTCAAAGAAAAATGGTCCGAATGGGATTTTAATGCTATGGATATGATATTGGCCGACTTGACTTTAGAAGAGGAGCTCCATCCCATGTTGCTGCAGGATGTTCAGGAATTTCAACCCATATTGGATCAATTGGAACTCTGGAAGACCAATAATGTAAACCTCTATCAGCTGGACAGCATTCAGGTGGACAGTCTGGTTGCGCTATCGGATGAGCTTACCCTCTACGTGAGTGCGCCTTATGCGGCTTTTATGAAGTTTTTCTATGGAGTGGATATTCAAAGCAATGTCCTTCCACAAAACAGATCGGCTGATAATCAATCTTGGAGCACCTATGTAAGCAATAAGGCTGAAAGTAAAATCAGGCTCGCTCCAAACCCAGGATCGGAATGCTTCAGACTGATCAATGCAGAGGGCACACATAAATTGGCCTTGTACGATATATCAGGTAAGTTGGTCTTGAGGGGGAATGTGGGCGAAGGCGAAGCCTTTTGTCCGGGAGCAAGTATAGATGCCGGATTGTATTTTATCCAATACCACAACAATCACCACACAGGAACACTGAAATGGATAAAAGAATAATAATAGTATGTGCATTATCCTTACTTCATTTGGGCTTTTTACAGGCCCAAATGAAGTATTTTAATACAGTCGTCAATATACCTCGAACAGACTCTACGGAATGGTTCCATGATTCTGCCTACCCAAGGTATGGAGATTTTGTGAATGGTGAACCATACATATATGGAGCTTATGACCTTCTTCCCGGTGACATATACTGGTTTTTGAAACCCGATTCTATAGGGCAATACATTGGGCACAATACCTTTAGAGATACCACTCTTTTTTATACAACTACTATTTTTACCACGGAATTAGGATTTAGAGTACTAAATGATTCAAGTGTGATTGTTACAGGTAAAAATCTGAATAATACTGGAGATGCCCAGCTGGCTTATATTTACAAGTGTAATCCTCATTCAGGTAGAATCATAAGCCGTTTCCTTTTTAACGACCCTGAAAATGGTTTAAACAACACATTTATAAGACAACTTAGGTATAACGCGAATAAAGGCAAGATTTGCGCTGTAGCCACCGCAGATGTCGAGGATATAGATGAAAGAACAACACTTTTGAAAATATTAGATACTAACTTCCATGTCCTTCAACAATTTCGATTGAAGAAAGTGCAATCCGAAAGAACTTCCATATTGGAAGTTATAATATATGCTACTTATCTTGACAGTGATGAAATTGTACTCTTATCAAATCTTCGCCATTTTGTTCCTGGTACGGCAAGAATCACTAAGAACGAATTGCGTTATCTGCGTATGCGACCTGATGGTGAGATTTTGGAGGAGAATATCTACAGTGGTTTACCCAATGCAGGAAGAATATTTCATCAATACAAGGCGACACAGTTGCAGAATGGAGATTGGCTATTGTATCTGATGCATTACGATCCGTATCCTTCATCAAATCTATTTTATCCCATCGTCATCCGCATGAATGCCAATTTTACGGATACCGTATGGACGAGTAAGTTGGCTGAAGGCCTACCTTTGGTACAGGGAAATAATAGGATAGCAGCCAGTTATGCCCTCACTCAGGATTCTACGGCCATAATGTGTGTTTCCAGGCAGAATGCTCCGAGCAATTCCAATGCGACTACATCTTGGTTGCACAAGGTTGATCTTGAGACAGGTGATGAGATCTTTACCAAACAAATAGAGCCATTGGTTAATGAAAATGACAGCTTTGGATATGCGGGTTTTTTTTCCATCAACCCTTCTCCTTATGGAGGATTTCTCATCACCGGCTCTACCAGACTCAAAAAATACTTTCCGGAAGATGACAGAACAAGGAGTATTGAAGAGGTGTGGTTGCTCCATATAGACGAAAACGGCTGCTTTTTACCGGATTGCGACTCTACCGTGATGAATGTGGAGGAGTATGTAGAAGAGGAATTGAGTTTTCTGCTGTACCCCAATCCTTCCAGCGATATGATGGTGTTGCAGTTGCCTGAGGATGCAGGACGCTACGCGCAAAATGGGCAGCTGATCATTTATGATACTCAGGGGAGGGCTGTCATGCATCAAGAGATTGATCTCACAGGTCAAACGGTCTATGTGTTGCCGGTTCATACATTGCCCAGCGGGCATTACATAGCCAACTTACAGATTGGGGAGCACGGGATGAGTCAGAAGATTGTGATTCGTCGCTAACAACTCAATTTAAGGGGGCGGAGTGGCCTCGTTGTCCGTAGTTTGCAACTACGGACGTCTATCCGTAAAATGACTTCGTCTCGCTTCGCATTATTTACCCCGTTAAATCCCGAAGGGGCAAAGCCATTTTACCCTGTGAAATCCCGAAGGGGGCAGGCAATCTCATTCTTAAGCCTTATTCTTAAACTTCTCAATCGCCTCTCTCGTAAAATCCGACAAAACCAGACGGCCACTTATAGCAGCACGCTCGGCGAGTAGGTTTTTCCAGTCTTCCGTGCCCTTCCAGAAGGTTTTTTTGAGTTCCAGCATGGCGTGTGGGTTGTAGGAGGCCAGTCTTTCCGTAAATTCTTTCAAATAGGCATCCATTTGTTCGGCGTCCCCAAATACATCGGTGAACAGACCTTTTTGCTTTGCCCATTCGGCTGTGCGCCACTCAGAAGCGTTGATGGCCAGTTCACTCATGGCTGAGGTCCCTATTTTCCTTTCTACAGCAGGGCCAACCACAAAAGGCCCGATACCGATGTGCAATTCGCTCAACTTGACACTGGCATATTTTGTCGCTACGCAATAATCCACAGCACTCGCCACTCCGACACCACCGCCGACGGCTTTTCCCTGTACCCGGCCGACGATGAGTTTGGGGCACTCCCGGCAGGCGTTGATGACACGGGCAAAGCCCATGAAAAACTCGGTACCCTGCTCGAAATTCTCAATCGCAATCAATTCATCGAAACTGGCGCCTGCACAAAAGGTGCGGTCACCGCCGGATTTCAAGAGTACGATCCGAACCTTGTCATTCCGTCCTGCCTCAGAAATGGCTCCGGCCAGATCGCGGAGTATATCGGAAGGCAGTGAGTTGTGGGCAGGATGATAAAACTCTATCGTACAGATGCCATTTTCAGTATTCGATTTTACGTAGGCTTGATTGCTCATACTTGTCTTGTTTTTTCCAAAGAAAAAGAAAATTTGAAAAAATATGCCTACCCGGGCAACGGTCTATGAGAAAAATCCCGTCATTAGGGTGAAGACCGTTGTATATGAAAGTCAGTTATTCTCAAAAGGAGTTGGTAAAAGCTTGCATCAAAGGTGAGCGAAAGGCGATGAAAAGCCTCTATGAAATCCACGGGGCCTATTTGTTCGGCGTTTGCCGCAGGTACATGCCCACAGAGGCCGAGGCGGAAGAAATGCTATCTGATGCTTTTTTGAGAATATTTGAAAAATTAGACAGTCTGAGAGACTACAGCAAATTGAGAGGATGGATGAAGACACTTGCAGTGCGAATGTGCCTGGACGAGTTGAGAAAAACAAAAAAGATACAACTCAGCTGGAATGAAGAAGCATTGGAGGAAGCTGCCAATGAATATC
>DATFJT010000040.1:0-4637 GCA_035269065.1 Saprospiraceae bacterium
CATCCCAAATATCAATATACAGACTTCCGCTTATATCGTTAGATCTGTCACTTAGATAATTCAAATCTTTACCATTCCGTGTTGTGACGCCCTGGAGAAACGTTTCTGAGAAAGATTGTGGACTCCAGATAGTGATTCCCCCATCATCCCATGATGTCCATTTTGCCTTAATTTTATTGTTGTTAGTGCTAAAAGGAAAAATTGTAAGATTGGATGTAGAGGGTCCAATCATTCCGGCAAATTCAGTTGTGGTTTGTCCCAGGGCATGTGCATCAATTCCGATGACCAAAAGGGTAGTAAATAAATAAAGTTCGCATGATAAAAATTTAAGCTGAAGCCTACCTCTTTTTAGGGAGTTTCGGAATAGCCTCCCACGGCCCACAATCGTATGGGATATGTGTTCAATGGACATCCGCATAAGGATACAACCATAGAATCCATCCGATCTCTATGTGAGACGTATGGTGAAAACCAACAAATGTTTCGAGATGATGCTGGTGTGTTCATCTACGTATTGAATCCAAGGTATAAGCCGACTGTTACAGTGAAAAAACAATAGTCCTTTAATATATATATAATTATTCAAGTTATTGGGCTTTTATTTGGATTTATTTTTGGGTTAAACATCTGAAAGAGTGACATTAGTTTAAAACTTGCCAAAATGACAAAATAGAAAAATAATATTGCTATAAAATTCGCAGGGTGAATAATTCAAGCCCAAACCACAGTCGGGCACTGCCTTAACAATATTTAGAGCTAGATTCAGGCTGCTGGAGCAAAACAATAGTTGGAGTCTTTATTTCGTCTCCAACTGTGTCTCTTTACCATTGACCACCACCACTATCTCCCCTTTAATGCTCGGTCTGCTCTTGTAGTCAGCCAGCATCTCCGACAGGCTACCCCGGCTGTATTCCTCGTGTAATTTGGTCATCTCGCGGGCGATGCAGGCCTGACAATCGGGACCGAAATGCTCGATGAGATGTTGGAGGGTCTTAAGAATTCTATGAGGTGATTCGTAAAGCACGATGGTTTCCTGCAGCGCTGCTAGCCACTGGAGTCGGGATTGTCGGCCTTTTTTTGGAGGTAAAAATCCCTGGAAGAAAAACCGATCACAGGGTATACCTGATCCAATGGCCGCAGTCAATGCTGCATTGGCTCCGGGAAGGACGGTCAACTTAATTTTTTCCTTAATACACTCCCGAATCAGCAAATAGCCAGGATCAGAAAGGGCAGGTAATCCGGCATCCGAAACCAGCGCAGCAGATTCGCCTGCTTGCAGCCTTTTCACAAGACCTGTTAGTACTTTATGCTCGTTGTGAATATGATTGGATACGAGTTTTTGCTCTATTTCATAATGTTTCAGCAATCGTCCCGTGACACGGGTGTCTTCACAAATGATGAAATTCACTTCAGATAAAACCTGCCGTGCGCGCAGGGTAAGATCGTCTAAATGACCAATGGGCGTAGGGACGACGTAGAGCATTAGCCAGCAGGGCTTACATCAATTTCATAATTCTCCATGATAGGATTGGCGAGAAGTTTTTCACAGGCCTCTGAAGCCATTTGGCGGGCCTCTTCTTCACTGGCAGCATCCATATGAAATTGAATGTGCTTGCCAATTCGTACATTGCTTACTCCCTTGATGCCCACATTGGGTAAATTGGCCTCCACAGTTTTACCCTGGGGGTCCAGCAACTCGGGATGAGGCATAATATTGACGTGTATCTTAAACTGCATCTGGACCAAAATTTATTGAAAGCTTGAAATTAATAAATTTGTACGAAGCAAACAGTGCAATTCGTTCTCAAAAATGCAGTTCTTGATGAATTCGAAATCAAAGATTTGAAGCCAACACAATATATTTCCCTTTTTTTAGCCGTTCTGGCCATGGTATCCTGCTCAGATGCTGAGCTCAATTTACAAGCTTTGGAGAAAAGTGAAGCGGTAGTGGTGCAACGGGCGGAAGAGGTGGAAATGCTTTACAGCGACTCGGCTCAGATCCTCGTGCGTATTTCCGGGCCTGTGCTACTGGATTACCTGGATAAACTGGAGCCCAAGACGGAATTCCCGGAAGGGGTGAAGGTGGATTTCTTTAAGGAAGGGCAAACTGTTAACAGCATTCTCACAGCTAAATATGGGATACGTTACCCCAAGAACAACATTACGGTCGTGCGTGACAGCGTGGTTTTTAAAACAGTCGACGGGGAGCGCCTGGAAACAGAAGAGTTGTTATGGGACGAAACGAAAGCGAAAGTATACAGCAATAAATTTTGCAGGATTTATAAGAAAGATGAAATCATACAGGGGTATGGATTTGAGTCCAATGAGAGTTTTACGCAATCCAGGATCAAAAAAGTGACGGGCAGGATTGCGGTAGACCCCATTAAACCCTAATTTTAACCGCTATGGGATTGATCATAATTGCGCTCATTTTTTTGTTGCTGTCGGCCATTTTTTCCGGGAGTGAAATCGGGTTTATTTCCGCCAATAAGCTCAAGGTGGAAATCAAAACACAGGAGGACAATCGCAGGAGCCGAATATTTCGTTCTTTCTTTGATGATCCCCAGGACTTCATCGCCTCCATGTTGGTTGGTAATAATATTGCGCTTGTCGTATTTACGTACGTCATGAGCCTTATGCTTACCCCTTTGCTTGAGGGTTTTTTATCCCAGGAAATTCTGCTTTTGCTCCTTATCACCATTCTCACGACCATTGTGGTACTTATTTTTGGAGAGTATCTGCCTAAGACCCTTTTCAGAATTTACGGGGAGGATTTGCTTTACGGACTCACTTTGCCGCTGCATATCATTCGTAAATCACTTGCCGTACCCTCTTTCGTGACCCTTAAATTTTCTGACTTTGTTTTGCGTAGGTTTTACGATGCAGAAGAAGACTTAACGGAAAATTTTCTCACGAGATCAGAACTGGAGCAGTTCATTAAGACCAGCATGAACGACGAGGACGAATCAGTGGACAAGGACATGCTCCAGCGTGCACTCAATATGAAGAAAACAAGGGTCAGGGACTGCATGGTGCCGCGCCCTGAAATTGTAAGTATTGAGATCAGCGACAGCATAGATGATCTCAGCCAATTGTTCGAAGAAAGCAAGCTCTCTAAAATCATCGTCTACCAGGATGATATAGACAACATCCTGGGTTATGTGCATCACCGCAAGATCCTGGAAATGCCTAAAACGATTCGGGAGGCGCTCATTCCAATCATAGTTGTACCCGAGGTCATGGCAGTTCGGACGTTGATGAAGAATTTTATCAAGAATGGTTCGAGTATTGCCTGCGTAGTGGATGAATTCGGCGGCACTTCAGGGATTATTACCCTGGAGGATATCCTCGAGGAGCTCTTTGGGGAAATAGAAGACGAATACGATGAAGAAGAGGAAACAGAAAGCATGGTGTCGGAACGAGAATTTCTCCTTTCCGGCCGTTTGGAAATCGACTACCTTAACGACAAATATCCACAATTGGAGTTACCGGAAGGAGATTACAATACCCTGTCAGGATTTGTCATTCAGCAATTGCAGGAAATCCCGGAAGAGGGACAGGTTTTGGATACGGAGCGGCTTAGCTTCATCATTTATTCCGTATCTAAAAAGAAAATTGAGCTGATCAAGGTTATTTTAAAGGAGGAGTAGAAGATCTATACCGTTTTGAGGGCATTCCCCGTTTAAAATCTAAATACCTTCTGATATGAAATATTGTTTTGCCTTTCTTATTCCAGTGCTATTGTTTTTTATGAGCTGCGATTCAGGATCTTCTACTGATTACAGCCCTTCTGTTGCTACCGAATCAGTTTCTCCGGATGCCGCCAGGCCGGGCTATCCATTGAACAAACGAAAGATCATTACAAGTGGTGAAATCCGCTTTGAGGTAGTTGATTTGCCGGGAGCAGAGCAACAAGTCCGAGAATTGATGATGAGGCACAACGGTTTTCTGGATGAGGAAAGAAGAACTGAGGGCCAGCGTCAAACATTCAATTACTGGACAGTTCGTATTCCTTCAGACAAAACAACTGCCTTTGTAAGAGCTCTGGAAAAGCAGTTTAGCCCCTTTGATAGAAAAAATATCAGTTCCCAGGACATCACTGAGGAGTTCATCGATGTAGAGGCCCGGTTAAAAACGCGAAAGGCATTGGAGAAACGCTTCCTGGAGTTGCTCGATCGTGCCAATAAAATTGATGAGATTCTGCGCCTGGAACGCGAACTATCTGAGGTAAGGGGAGAGATCGAATCTTTGGAGCAGCACCTCAAAAGACTGGACAACGAAAGTAGCTATAGTACTATTCATCTGGAGTTTTACGTGGAGAAAACACCTGCGCGAAGGTTTTTTCAAAAAATAGGGGAAAACTTTGTCCGGGGCTGGGATTTGTTTCTCGGGTTCCTGATTGGCCTGGTAGGCTTGTGGCCATTCTTCCTGTTGTTTGTTTTGCTGTATTATCTGTGGCGGAGGTTCAGAAAGAAATAGACTGAGAAGAAGCGCAGGGCAATTTGGAGATGAGGAGAGTGGGCCTGCCCCGTGGAATTCGCGAAGCGAGACGAAGTCATTCCACTTGGGAGACGAGGAGAATGTGAGATTGGGAGAGTGGGAGACGAGGAGAGTGGGTGCAATATCTTTTTTGAAGG
>DATFJT010000041.1:0-12819 GCA_035269065.1 Saprospiraceae bacterium
GTATAGGTCTTTTTATGGGTAATTTTCTCTTCAAGGCTATAAAGATCGATTGATAGTTTCAGAGGCACGAATGTGTCATCAATTAAATTCTGACACAGTTTACATATGCTTCTTCATGAATCGAGGGAGAGGATATCCTATGATGATGAAAAATGATTTCAACCAAAGCGGAATGAGAAGAGGAAACACGAGGAAAGCCAATTTATTGAACTCCCAGGCAGATTGGAAATCAAAATGAATC
This sequence comes from Saprospiraceae bacterium, assembly GCA_035269065.1. GTDB lineage: Bacteria > Bacteroidota > Bacteroidia > Chitinophagales > Saprospiraceae > DATFJT01. The sequence goes on from DATFJT010000041.1 coordinate 242, forward strand.
ATGTGCATGACAGCCCGGGTCATGCCACACGCGTAACACTCCAGGTCAAAAAGAAGTTGTGACACGCAAATAGATTGCCCCGTGTTGAAGTAATCTTTAGGTAAAAAGATCAGTACAACCGGGGCAATGACTATTACAATGTGGATCAGCACCATGAATGGGCTCGATCCTTGAAATCTTTGTTTAAAGCGTTTCCGTGTATTCTCCGCCATTAGGCTTAAGATCTCCAGTTACGATACGAATGAGGTCAATGATGGCCCATACACCGCAGCCACCTGCAGTCAATAATTGAACAACACCTTGCCATGTATAGCCAAGATAAAATCTATGGATACCTAAGCCTCCTAAAAGAGCGACTAGAATAAGCGCAATCAACTGGCTTTTTCCTTTTGATTCACCATCCTGCTCAGAAGCATCGTTTGCCATGGTGGAAAGTTCAGAAATGCTTTCTTTGGATTCCATTTGTAGATCAGATGCCTGATAGACGGTCAAGTTTTCTTGATTGACAACTTGTTCAGCTTTGTCGGTTTTGTCAACAGGAAATGAAGCATAACTCATGCTGCATGCCAAGACAAGTACACTTAGGATCAGAAGTAATCGTGTTTTCATTATTGAATATTTAATTTGAGAATGATTAATTTGCATCAATATCTGAATTTTTTACCAACTCTTCTAATGTGATTAAGAAATATTATTTAGTTCCAATTTTACTTCTTCTTCATTATTTTGCCCATGCCCAAAGCAATTATTTTTTCGGCGTCATTCGATTGGAAGGACTAGAGGATCGGCCAATTTCTTACATATTACAGTATGATAGAAATGATAATGAATTGACGGGCCATTCGCTGACTGACTTGCTTGGCAGACACGAAACAAAAAACCACATTGAGGGGACGATTCTTCCTGAATCAGGTACGATCCAGTTTCAAGAAAAGGACATTATTTATACCAAATCAAAAATTTCAGATGAATCTTTTTGTTTTATAGATTTTGAAGGTGAGTTGATAGATCCATTTTCAGATCGTCCGAGAATTAAAGGAAATTTTAAGGGATTTTACGGTAGTGGCGAGGAATGTGCGAGAGGGTCATTGGATTTAGTGGGATCTGAAGCGATAAAGGATGTTGCTAAAAGAGCTTCCAATAAAATTCAGAAATCAAAGAAAGTGCCCGATAGTCTGAAAATAGACTATGATCTGAATGAGTTTTTTGATAGCCTTCATGTGCATAACTTAGGGGCATCGGAAAATTTGAATTTGTTTGCCTCAGGAGAGGAAATCATATTTGACATATGGGATAGCAGAAATGAAGATGGTGATATTATCAATGTGTATCACAATGAACGTCTACTTCTTGATCACTTCTCGGTAAAGAACAAAAAATTTAAACTCGAGGTGAAGCTCGAGGAAGCGGGCAATGTGTTCCGCATTGAAGCGCTTAATCAGGGATCTCAAGGACTAAATACAGCCATGATTGAGATTCAGGACGAAAGGAGTGTCCAGTTTAGATCAAATTTGAAAAAAGGGGAGTACAGTCAAGTAACGGTGATAAGAAAGACGCCAAGCTCCAATTGATGATGAGAAATTATTTTCACTAAGACCCCATCTTGAAGAATTGCAACTGACTCAAAGGCGCAGGAGCGATGCTTTTCTCGGGATCTACTAGGCTGATTGATTTTTTATTGTTTTTGCTCGTGAAAGGAATTGTACGGACTCGCCTCGTCCTGTCTGTCTAGCAAATCTTTTGATCAAACGTTCTCTGCTCAACTGACGCCCGCCTTGTTTTTAGATGTACTTTAATCAATGACCAAGTATATTTTATCTTTGTCTTGTTCTTTCATAGATATTCTACACTGCAATTCACCCACAAAGGAGCTGTCTCGATCTAATTGTTGTAAGCCATATTCAAAAGACTGGCTGACGGCTGTTTTTATCCATCATTCTGGTATATGGCGGTAAAGGTCTCTCTTATATCAGCTCAAAATTATCATCTGACGATGCCTCAATAAAAAAGAAGATAATCAGGATGTTTAATGCTTGTAAATTGGGATAGCAAATAGGCCTCATTTGGTTTTAAGCTATCAACCTAACTAAGATGTAAAGCATTTGCATGTAATAGAGTTTATGACTCAAGAATTCGGAAGACTACATTGTTGGCTAAATCAATATTTCCTGAATCTTCGGTAATAATTTACTCAGACCTGAAGAAGCTTTAAAAGTTTAGAAAATGACTGCAACGGTGATATGATATATTTCAATTCGAGTCAGAAAAATTATTTTTCATTTCTGGCACAAGTTTATTTTTTTAAGACACATCAGAAAGACAAGGTTCTATTTTAAAACTTTCCAGAGACATGTCTTTCTCAAAGATATGTTCAATGATTTTCATGCAGCTATTCGCGGCTAATTTGAGCTGTTCTGATATTATTTGCAACGATTGAGAAGATGAATCTCTCAAACCGCTAAAGGTCTTTTCTTCTCATCCCGGTATTTGGTCTGGCCCTTAATTTCCGTTATGCCAGAATATGTTCATCATTTGTATTGGGAGCTCCTTCCTTCTCCGGGAAATAACGGTGCGCCTTGGTACTTGCGTAGAAAATAGGGTAGATACTTATTGAATATGTTTAAAATCATTATCTTAAAGAGAATTAACGCATTTCCATGTTGAGCAGTTACAAAACGACCGTAAAATCTATATTTTTATTCCTTCTGATTTATGCGTTTTTGAATCCAAATATGGATGCGCAAACAGCACTCCTGCCTTCCGTAGGTATAACTTCAAGCTCTATTGAGGATTTCGATGGTGTAGACTTTGACAGCAAGATTGGATATACCATTGGTTTGGACTTACGAACAGCAGGGCGCTTCTACATTCAGCCAGGTTTGCATTATGAATTGGTAAGGAATAACATCAATACTCAAAATATTGACTCAGAAACGGATTTTTCTGTTTCGCGCATTCGCATTCCTGTGATGTTTGGCCTCCGTTTATTCGATCAGGAGACAGATAGAAAGCTAAATTTCAGGGCTTTTACAGGTCCTGTAGCCAATGTGGTCATGGATTCTAAAACAGATGGTGAATTTGACCTTCCGAATGAGGATTTAAATAATTTCCTTTTTGGGTGGAATGGTGGCGTCGGGGTGGATTTTCTCATCTTTTTCGCTGACCTTGGGTATACCTGGGGCCTGTCCGAAGTCTTTGACGATATCGAAGACATAGAGGAAGAAGACTCAGCCAACAATGTTTTTTACATGAATGCAGGATTGCGTATAAGATTTTAGAATGATACCGCGGTATTTTAATGAAGCGTGAGAAAATCGAAACTTGGGCAGCGGTTATTGCGTTTTCATGGGTCCTCAAATTGAAATTTACTGTACATTTAAAGTAGGCTTAAGTCAAAGAACTATGAACAAGCGCATTTTGGTTTTACTAGGACTCAGCCTCACCATGTCCCTTCTTTTGATGGGGTGTAGTGATAAAACAGCCTCGGAGACTTCAGGCAATTCTCCATCTGCTTCTTTCGAAAGCATTACGGCTGTAGCTGGTATTCCGGAGAATTTTAATGGATGCAGCTGTGCTCTAGCGAGAAATAAATCAGAGTACGACGCTCAAAAATTCATTTATCTGGAATCTTATGGCAAAATTGATCCCGATAAAAATATAGCCATGATTTCTCTTGATGGTCAAGAGATCATTTACCCAAGGAAACAACCGCCTCAGGGATTGCAGGTGCTCGTTCTTTACGAAAGTAAAGGAGGGGGTAAATCAGACATTAGAGCAAATCAGCGGACAGGAAAATTGGTCATTAAACAAGAAAATGGTGCCACCCTCAAAGAAGAATTTTTCGGAGTTTGCGGATGCTAAATCCTATCGATGTGAAGTATGAATTTCAAGCCTTTTATATTGTTGAGATCAATTGCACTTTATCTATTTTTCTTATTCCTTGCTATTTTTTTATGCTCCTCCTGCTCCAATGGCAATAAATATAAAGAAGACCATAAGTTGAGTTACTCGGACGATACAGATACGATAAAGCCACCTCCAGACATACACTCCACTCAGCACTCTGTGGACTGGTTTGGAACCTACACAGGTCTTTTACCTTGTGCCGACTGTGAGGGAATAGAAACCAAAATCAGCTTATTAAAGTCAGGCAATTACCAAAAGTCTTCGATATATCTCGGTAAAGATGAAAAAGCATTCCTGGAAACCGGCCAAATAGATTGGAGTGAAGATGGATCACAAATCACACTTCAGCCAAAGGAGGGTGAAAGCCAGACCTTTGGAGTAGGAGAGGGACATTTGCGCTTAGTCGATGAAAATGGCTCCGTTATTCAAGGGGATTTGGCAGCACAATACATATTAGAAAAGACACGTACAGATGAACGAATAGAAGGAAAGAAGTGGATGTTGGTGGAACTGATGGGTAAGAGCATCGATCCAAAAGGAAAGACTAAAACTGCATTTCTCACCCTCCATGTTGGAGATAATCGACTATCGGGCAACAATGGCTGCAATGTCTTCATGGGGTCATACACCCTGCTTGGCGAGGGTCGGATTCAATTTGGAAAGCTGGGCACTTCAAAAATGGCCTGCCCAGAAAATGTGATGGATCAAGCCAGAAAGTTCGATAAAGTATTAAGTAAAACAGACAGTTATAAAGTTTCAAATGGTCAATTAACCCTTTCTAAAGGTAAAATGGCCGTATTGGCAAAATTCAAGCCTTTTTGATCGTTAGGAAGCCATTTTTTTATCACTACCAGCCATGCTCAATACGATATAACCGGCAATCCCAGAGAGTAATGAGCCTATAATAATGCCCACCTTGGCTGAATCTAATAAAGCCTGATTGTCATTAAAAGCCAGGTTGGCGATGAAAATGGACATGGTGAAACCGACACCAGCAAGGAATGAGACACCCAATACTTTTTTTCGATTCAGTCCGTCCGGAAATTTCGAAGCTCCTGTCCAGATGGCCAGGTTAGACAGGAAGTAGATTCCAATGGATTTACCTACGAAGAGGGCTGCGGCTATCGATAGAATTAATCGATAATTTAAGGAATCCATTGACTCAACAGTCACGCCCGCATTGGAGAGGGCAAAAATGGGCATAATGATATAGGCGACCCAATCGTGTAATTTGTGTTCGAGGTATTGAAGTGGAGATTGGGCTTCGTAGAGCCAGTCGTCCAGGTTGTCGATGTGTTCTATTTGTTTTTTATTGAGCAGGGCAACCCCGGGGACAATTGATTTTTTAAGATTCAAGGAAATCTCATCCAGCGATGCGGTAAATTCATCCAAGCGTATTTTTCTTTCTATCGGTACGACAAAAGCCAGCAAAACACCGGCAATTGTTGGATGGATGCCTGCTTTTAGAAAAAGCCACCAAACTAGAACGCCCACGAGCAGATGCAGGTATTTACTGAATAGATCAAGGTAGCTCAGCAAAAACATCACGGCCAAAATAACCAGTGCAGTTACGAGGTACATCCAACTGATCCCACCACTGTAAAAAAGGGCAATGATCATCACTGCTACCAAATCGTCAACAATGGCGAAAGCTGTTAAAAATATCTTTACACTCAGACCGACACGGTCTCCCAAAAGTTTAATGATGGCAAGAGAAAAAGCAATGTCAGTTGCCATCGGAATGGCCCAACCCTTCAGTGTTTCAGGGCTGTCATTCAACAGAAAAAAAAGCAAACCTGGTATGGCAACACCGCCAACAGCTGCAAAAAGGGGGAAAATCGCCTTTTTTGTTGTGTTGAGTTCACCAACAGTCAATTCGCGCTTGATTTCCAGGCCGATCAGGAAAAAGAAAATGGCCATGAGGCCGTCATTGATCCAAAGGATGAGGGGTTTGATTAATTCGTAATTGGATATCTGGATGCCCAACTTGTAACTCCAGAGGGATTCGTAGTAGTGGCCAAGAGGTGAATTGGCCCAAACCAGGGCGATGATGGTGGCGAAAAACAATAAAATACCACTGAAGCTCTCAATTTTGATGAACTTCTCCATGGGGCTGATGACAAATTTCTGCAACATAGCCTGAATTTATTGATTGATATTTAAGAAGGATTATCCAACCCTCAAGATATTATTTTTTTGATCTTGACAGAAACTTAGCTCTATTTACGCAAGGCGGACTTGGCCGCATTCCACAAGGCATCCATTTCCTCGAGACTCATGCTTTCTAGTTGATCGCCAGCTTTTTGCTCAATGTATTCAAATCGACGTTTAAATTTCTGATTGCATTTGGCAAGTGCTGTTTCCGGGTCGACATCGATAAATCGGGCGTAATTGACCAGTGCAAATAAGGTATCTCCAAACTCTTCTTCCATCTTTGCCTTGTCTTCTGATTCCGCAGCTTCTTTTAATTCCTCCATTTCCTCGACGACTTTTTCCCAGACTTCCTCTGTTTTATCCCATTCAAACCCGACTTTGGCGGTTTTTTCCTGCATCCGCTGTGCTTTGATCAGGGCAGGCAAGCTATCAGGCACGCCGGACAAGACAGATTTTTTACCTTCTTTTAATTTTAGTTTTTCCCAATTTTTCTTGACCTCTTCTTCGTTTTCTACCACAACATCCCCGTAAATATGCGGATGCCTGCGTATCAATTTCTCACAAACGGCATGTAGTACGTCGGCTATATCAAATGTTTCTTTTTCCTCCGCGATACGTGCATAAAAAACCATATGTAACATCAAATCGCCCAGTTCCTCCTTGATGCCTCCCATGTCCATTTTGAGAATTTCATCTGCCAGTTCATATGTTTCTTCGATGGTAAGGTTGCGTAGGCTTTGCATGGTTTGCTTGCGATCCCAGGGGCATTGTTCACGCAATTCATCCATAATATTAAGCAAGCGTGCAAATGCCTCTGTCTTTTCTTCTTTAGCTTTTCTATTCATTTTGGAAAACTCAAAGTTCTGTTACTTTTGTGAACTGAAGGTAAGTCAAAGCTGTTTACTAAATAAAAAAGAATGACTCAATTTCTGGTACTTCTAGGCATTATTACTGTGGTATTTGGGCTCTCTTTTGTCCTGATCAATTTGAGGCAGGTGGTTACTGGCAAAGAATTTAGAGGCACCTGCGCTTCCAACAATCCCATGTTGAAGAGCAAGGTGGGCAATTGTGAAGTATGCGGTAAAATGCCGGAAGAAGATTGCAAAATGCCGGAAGTAGGAGGAAAATAAGCCTAAATTCAGAAAAGATGTCCCAGCAGTTTTCTTTTTGTCTCGAAGTAGCGCCGGTTTTCTGACTTTTCTTTCATCACCAGCGGTATTCTTTCCGTTATGACAATATTGGAATTTTCGAATGCTGCGATTTTCTCAGGATTGTTGGTGAGCAGTTTTATTTGTTTTACACCCAATTGCTGGAGAATGGTTAAAGCATCTTTGTACTCCCTTTCGTCTATTTCAAATCCTAAATGAATATTGGCTTCTGCTGTATCCAGGCCCTTGTCCTGCAGCTCGTAGGCTTTCAGTTTGTTGATTAAGCCAATGCCCCGGCCCTCCTGTCTCAGGTAGATTAGTAATCCTCCGTTATCATCGATGTATTCCAGAGAGGCTTCTAATTGTTCCCCACAGTCACATCGGTGAGATCCGAATAGATCTCCCGTCAGGCATTCTGAATGAATTCTTACAGGAATCGGTTCTTCCAACTTTGTTCCTTCTTTCATCAAAACGACATGTGGCATACGATCATGCTCGTTTTGAGCAAAGCACATCATGATGAAAGTGCCAAAGTCGGTTGGAATTCTCGCCTTGGAATAACATTTCATAGATTCATTTCATTTTCGGCATCCATCGAAACAGATCAGATTCATGGCTTTCAACCTATGTTTCTGACGAACAGTCAAAACTGCCCTTAAGTTGAGGAAGTTCAAAACACGCCTTATTCAGAATTATTTTAATTAACTTTGGACGCCCCGCTTGAAAGGTAAAAATACATCAAATTTGTCTTGTCAGCGTTGTTGAAAGGAATAGAAGGGCAGCTTTAATGAGTAGCAAGTTAAATCAGCTTCATTTATTAGGTATTAGTTACAGGAAGACCGACTTCCGGATTCGTGAGAAGTTCGCGGTTGACCAAAAACACTATGCCCATATTCTTCATGCCACAGAAATGCTCCATATTGAGGAGCTATTCATACTTTCTACCTGCAACAGAACGGAATATTATCTTATCCATCCACACATCGAAGATTTGGTGCAGCATCTATCGAGGTACCTGGATTTGGATTTTAAGGATATAGAGGAACAAACCTACCGTTTAAAGGGAATTGAAGCCCTGAGGCATTTTTTCAATGTCGCCTCAGGCCTGGATTCTCAAATCATCGGTGACCAGGAAATCGTAGCCCAGATAAAGGAAGCTGTTCAATTACCCAAGCACTACGGTAAGATTGGTAACTTTATGGAGCGAATGATCAATACTGGGTTAAATGCTTCCAGGTTGGTTAAAAGAAATACGTCCATCAGCAATGGTTCGACATCAGTTGCTCATGCTGCAGTAAATTGGATTCGAAAATATGATGAGCAGGTTCAAAGTGATGCCCTGCTTATTGGTGCGGGTCAGATTGGTCGTGCGGTAGCCTATAATTTCGCAGCTGTGCTACCTGAGAAAAAGTTATTTATTACCAATCGGACTGCGGAAAAGGCAAGCTTGCTTGCGCATAAGCTGGCAAATTTAGAACATCTAAGCTGGAATGATTGGGAGGGGCGACTTAAAGATTTTTCTCATCTTATTGTCTGTACAGCGGCCGGGGGCAAATCGCTATTGCACAGAGAGCATTTTGAGTCTATTTCCCGAAAACAGACCCTTCTGGATTTGACATTACCAAGTGACGTGAATCCAAATGTGAGGCAAGCAGAAAATCTAACTTATCTCAATGTAGATCAGGTATCATCGGTCATGAGAGAAACCATGGAAGAAAGGAAAAGAGATCTACCAAAAGCCCAGGAAATACTGGAGCGGTCTGTAGCTGATTTTGTTTCCTGGGACACCATGCGAAAGTATGCTCCGATTATCCAAATGACGAAAAAACAACTTGCGACGGTCCATGAATACCCGGAAGTGGATGCACAAATATCTCCCGGCGGGATATCTTACGTCCATTCCGACAAGATTGATCAATTGGTCAAGAACATGGCAAAAGAGGCCAAGGTGGCCAACATTCACGCCTGCAGTTATATGAAGGCCTTTCAGAATTTTGTAGAAAATCACAACGGAGACAAAAAGATGTTCAAAATTGGCACAAGAGACAGCGAGTTGGCCATGTACCAGGCCCACCAGGTAGAACAGGCCCTGTTGAATTCAGGACTGAACTGCATCATCGAATCCGTGAAGAGTGAAGGTGATCTCAACCTCGAACAACCCATCTATGAAATGGGCGTTCAAGGGGTGTTTACACGCACCTTAGACAGCGCTTTACTGGCCAAGCGCATCGATTTTGCTGTCCATTCATTGAAGGATGTGCCCACAAAAATTGCTGAAGGCCTGCAGGTCGCTGGGGTTTTACCCAGGGCGGACCACCGCGACGTGGCCATTTTGAAAAAGGGATTGACCTTGGAAGATTTAAAGAGAAGAACTGCCCTAATTGCTACCAGTAGTATTCGCAGAAAAGCCATGTGGCTGCATCGCTTTCCACACCATCAATTCCAGAATATACGGGGCAATATTCAGACCCGTTTGAAGAAATTTTATGAGGGAGAATACGATGTGTTGATCATGGCGAAGGCGGCTATCGATCGTATGGAGACAGAATTACACAACACCGAGATTCTCGATTTCCTGCCTGCTCCTGCCCAGGGGGCTATAGCTTGTTTGTGCAGGTCCGGAGATAAGAACTTGTTGTCCTATGCGGAGCAATTCAATGCCCAGGAGACTTTTCTGACCGTAGGCATGGAGCGTCAGTTTTTGCGACTTCTCGAGGGAGGTTGTTCCAGTCCAATTGGCGCCCTGGCTCGTGTTGAACGGGGGCAGTTGTATTTCAAAGGCGAAATTTTATCTCTTGATGGTAGTAAACATGTAGCCATAGAAAAAAGCCTGGCTGCCGGTGCTTATTCAGAGGGGCTTATGATGTCCTGGGTGGAGGAAATCAAAGCTCAAGGTGGAGAAGAAATTCTGTTAGAATTAAAAGGAGATGCCGGTCGTGCCTCCTGAATTCAAAATTCTTTCCACCAAACCCTTGCCCGGCGAAATAAAAAAGGAACTGATTGGGTTTGCTTTGAAGGAAATAGAAGTCATTCGCATTGAACGAATAAAGGACACTGAAAAAGCATTGCTAGACTTTCTCATAAAGGACAACCAGAAGGGAAAATTAGCACTTGTCGTCACCAGTAAGAATGCATTATCCATTTTGAGTGAGATCAAAAGAAATCCCTTTGACAAGCTGTATTGTGTTGGCAAGAAAACAGCCCTCCAACTAATGGCAGAAACGGGATGGGTGGCGGATCAGGAAGCGAGAACGGCTAAAGAATTGACGCAGTTGATTCCCGAAAATATTGAGGCGTTGGTTTATCCCTGCAGTGAGCAAAGATTGGATGTCATTCCTCAGTTCTGCCGGAAAAATGGCATTCTTCTCCATGAATTTCGGGTGTATAAACCAGTTGCTGTAAGAATGGAACAGACAATCGAGGCAGATATAATTTGCTTTTATAGCCCAAGCGGAGTAAAAGCCTTTTATGATGATCAGGAGTACCAGGGGGAAATGACCCTCGCAATAGGACCTACTACGGGGAAAACACTAGAGCGTTACAGCAGAAATGTATTGGTGTCAGAAGAGCCTTCTCTCAAAGGCATGGTAAAAGAAATAAAACGATTGTACAGTAGCAAAAAGAATACATGACAGAGACTAAAGATCACTTGTTGCTAAGGGCCTTGCGCGGTGAGACATTGCAAAGACCACCGGTGTGGATGATGCGCCAGGCAGGACGTTATTTACCAGAATACATGGTATTGAGGCGCAAATACGACTTTTTTACCCGTGTACAAACACCGGAGTTGGCCTGTGAAATCACTTTGCAGCCAATAGATATCGTTAAGCCGGATGCCGCGATCATTTTCTCGGACATCCTGGTCATTCCGCAGGCGCTCGGTATGGAAGTCCAGCTGGTACCCAAGGTAGGGCCTTATTTACCTCAACCAATTGAGTCGGCCGCTGATGTTTCTGCCTTGAACCGTGATGGTATGTTGGGGCGCCTGCAGTATATGTTTGATGCTTTGAGCCTTACCAAGAAGGAATTGAAAGGACGTGTGCCGTTGATTGGCTTTGCCGGAGCACCCTGGACTTTATTCTGCTACATGATTGAAGGGCAGGGGAGCAAGACCTTCTCAAAAGCCAAAGCATTTTTATACCAGGAAGAGAAAGCCGCCCATGAGTTGATGGACATTCTCGCAGATGCCATTATTGAATTTCTAAAGCAGCAAATAGAATCAGGAGCGGACGTCGTACAGGTCTTTGACAGTTGGGCAGGATTGCTGAGTCCGGCAGATTTCAATCGTTTCGTGTTGCCTCGATTGCGCAGAATAGTCGAGGAAGTGAAGCCTCATGCCCCTGTCATATTGTTTGCAAAGGGCAGCTGGTATGCGCTCGAAGATTTAGCGGAATTCAGCCCGGCACTAGGACTGGACTGGACCATGGAACCGAAGTGGGCGAGATCAAAAACGCAGGGAGCAGTCTTGCAGGGTAACCTGGATCCCTCTGCATTGTTGGGTACAGCAGAACAAGTAGAGCAGGCCACAAGGCAAATGATAGATGCATTTGGACCAACCAACTACATTGCCAATCTGGGTCACGGCCTGATGCCGAATATCCCGGTAGAGAACGTCAAAACTTTTGTCCAAACAGTGAAGAATTATGCTTAATAAGCCATCAGAAATAAAGGATTTTTTCTACCAGCACATCCTGGATTTGCAAAACGAGATTTGCAGTAGCCTGGAGGCACAGGATGGAAAAGCCACTTTTAAAGAAGACAAATGGGAGCGCCCGGGAGGAGGTGGCGGTCAATCAAGGGTCATTGAAAATGGTGCGGTGTTTGAGAAAGGTGGCGTGAATGTATCTGCGGTTCACGGCGATTTGCCGGAAATGATGATGAAAAAATTCAATGTGGAGGATGCCCGCTTTTTTGCTTGCGGTATCAGCCTTGTCATTCATCCGAAGAACCCTTTTGTACCCACCTCCCATGCCAACTACCGCATGTTTGAGTTGTATGATGACAATGGAGAAGTCGTGCGCCGATGGTTTGGCGGCGGGGCTGATTTGACGCCCTACTATCTGTTCAAGCAGGATGCCCGTCATTTTCATGAAGAGATGAAAAAGGCCCTGGATCCGCATGGCAGTCATTACTATCCTGATTTTAAGAAAGAATGCGACGAGTATTTTGTCAACCATCATCGGGATGGTGAAATGCGCGGAGTGGGCGGAATTTTTTACGATTACCAGGAGGCGCGTGGGGATGACTGGAAGGAAGTGCTGAACATGCACCTTTCTGCCTCGAAGGCGTTTATTCCTGCTTATGTTCCCATCGTGGAGCGCAGAAAGAAAGATGCGTATACGGCTGAGCACAAGGAATGGCAGGAGATCA
>DATFJT010000042.1:0-13581 GCA_035269065.1 Saprospiraceae bacterium
CGGTATTTGGCAGGATGGCAAACTAATAAAAACTGTTCATCGAGCGCAGCTTTCTGATCCAAACCCTGGTCATGAGATAGCAAGTGCAGAAATTTTTGCCATTGTCGTGGGTATTTCTAATTATCCGCATTTGCCTGCACTGAAATATGCAGATGATGATGCCTATAAAATGTATGCTCATCTGAGAAGCCCTGAAGGGGGAGCCATTCCTGAGAACAATTTTGAATTATTGATAGATGATCGGGCCACCAAAGCAAATATAGAACAGGCTTTGACCAAGGTGGCCAAAAGGGCCGGTCGGGCAGACCGTATTGTATTGTTCTTTTCAGGTCATGGCTTACAGGATGCCTTTTTACCCTATAATTCTAACGGTTTTGAGCAGATCTTGACACATCAATGGATACAAGGAGTGCTCTCAGAAAGTGACTGTGCGAAAAAGCTCATTTTTGCAGATGCCTGCCTCAGCAGGCAGGGTCTTCAAGATGCAAAGCGCTGGGAAGCACCTTCAAGCTTGTTGCAAGCAGGAGGAAAAGGAACAGTTGTTTTGCTCTCCTCAAGAATGTCGGAAACCAGCCTGGAAAGTGATGGACTTCGCCAGGGCGTATTCAGTTATTTTTTATTCAGAGGCTTGTCTGGCGCTGCAGATTTAGATTTGGATCAAAAGGTGACGATAGGGGAATTGTATCGATTTGTTTCCCGGCACGTAGTGGAATACACTTCAGGTCTGCAACACCCAATGTTGGGAGGAGACTTGAAAGTTCCTCTGGTGGTTGCTGAAAAATAAAACCATTGGTGAAACATATTTGTATTTTATTTTTATTCGTCTTATCTTTGCCCTCCATTAAATTAAACCGTACACTTCATGCGTCATTACGAAGTTACTTTCATCGTAGACCCACTGCTGTCCAGCGATGAAATTAAAGGGACAGCAACCAATTACGTAGAGCATTTGACCAATCAAGGAGCAAATGTTACGCACGTAGATGAGATGGGCCTCAGACAATTGGCTTATCAAATTATGAAGCGCAATTCCGGCCAGTATTTCAGTATTGAGTTTTCCTATGAGAATGGATCGTTGATTCCCAACCTTGAGTTGGCATTGCAGCGAGACGGTCGCATCATGAGATTCTTGACAGTTGCTCTAGACAAGCACGGCGTTCAATTCAACGAAGACAAGCGGAAAGGAAAAGTCGGCCACGTCAGAGAAGAAGAACTGGCCAAGCAAGCTGCCCTAGAAGAAAAGGAGCAGGAGGAAAAAGAGCAAGAGGAAAAAGAGCCTGCCGAAACGGTGAAGGCCAGCACGGACAAAGAGCCTGCTCCTCAAGACAAGAATCAAGATTCAGAGGAATAAATTAAAGTAAAATGGCATCTAGAGACGATATAAAATTTCTCAGTAATCCGAAAATTGGGCAGAAAAAGAAAAAGTACTGCAGGTTTACCAAATACAATCTGAAGTATGTGGATTACAAAGACCCGGATTTTTTGAAGGGTTTCCTCAACGAACAGGGTAAATTGCTCCCTAGAAGAATCACAGGTAATTCTCTCAAATGGCAACGTCGTGTGTCTAGAGCCGTTAAGCGTTCACGTCACCTGGCGATGTTACCTTATGTTAGTGATCAGTTTAAATAACCCTTAAAATTAGGCATCATGCAAGTCATTCTACTTCAAGACAAAGAAAATTTGGGTAGCAAGCACGAGCTAGTTACCGTGAAGCCGGGTTATGGGAGAAACTATCTCATCCCTCAAAAGATTGCAATCGTCGCCAACGAAACCAATTTGGCAAAACTCGATAGCATCAAAGAAAAAGAGGAAGCCAAGAGACAGGAGCGACTCGATGTTTACCGCAACATCGCTCAAAAATTAGGTGCTACCGTTATAAAGGTAGGTGCCAAATCAGGTACAGGAGGCAAGATCTTCGGTAGTGTTACAGATATTCAGTTGGCTCAGGCCATCAAAGAGCAACTCGACGAAGATATAGATCGTAAAATTATTGAATTGACAGAAGAAGTGAAGACACTCGGTGCTTACACTGCTTCCGCCAAGTTTGATAAAGAGGTCATTGCCAACATCAATTTTGAGGTGGTCGAAGACTAATTAACTTCCCCTTTTAATTCATTTATTAGAATGGCTATTCGTCAGTATCTGCTGAGAATCTTGTAAACAACAAGTACTAAGAATAGCACGATCAGACCAATCAATAAAAGCAATACGGGAGACCAGTGGTGAATCCCGTAATTCTCTTTCATTTTATAGAGTAAGGACCCCAGAAACACAATCAAGAAAATAGAACCTAGAATTCTTTTGATCATTCTTATTGATTTGTTCGCAATTTACAAATCGTATGCAGGCCTTATTGTGTTGCAGATCACGAAGGGCGTTTTCTGAATAATACAATGTATTGAAACTCCAGCATCCGGTCATCGCTTTGTAACAAATCAAATCCCGCTTCATCCATTTCTTTTTCAATTATGTTTAATGCTACCTTTTGCGAGGCAGGAGGTCCCAGTGGCAGTCTTTTTTTCTTGAAATCGATGATCATGACTTGTCCGAGAGGATTCAATTTTTCTCTCAGAGATTTGAAATAAGCTATCCGGTTGCTAATAAAGGGATAAGTATTGACCATGAGCACCATGTCTACTTCATTGGCTGCCAAACGTGGATTGTCGGGGTAGGCGAGGCGTGTTTCAATTTTAGCGGCTATCTCTGGTTCCAACATAAGTTTTATGCTGTCAATGTAATTGATGGCCATCGTATCAATATCCACAGCAATTACCTTTTTGGCATGTTGTGCCAGGCGTAAGGAAAAATAACCTGTTCCGGCACCCACGTCTGCTACTGTTTTGTCGTTTAAATCTCCCATGAGATTGATGACCTCACCAGGTTTTTGCCAAGCGGTACGGTCGCTACTCTCATAGGATTTAGCCAACTCCTCAAATAGGCTGTTCAATGTGTCGAGTTGTGAATCCTGGGCATCCGTGTAGCTCTTTTTATCATTTCCGCAGGACATGCATGATAGGCATATCATGAATCCAACCAGTAATATACTTGTATGTGAAAATAGCCTGTTCATGATGTAAAAAGTTGGCGGTTAAAATTGCCAGCAATATTGGATTGCTAACTTTGCAGGCTAAATTATAAAATCAAAAGATACTCAGCCCTATGGATTTTTCAGTAGCTGGCATCCTTTCCGTGACTTTGGTTCTTTTTTCTGTTATTGACATCATCGGATCCATTCCGATTGTTATCAGTTTAAAGGAAAAGGGTAGCCTGATTGAGTCAGGCAAAGCCACACTCATATCTGGTGTTATTATGATTGCCTTTTTAATTTTTGGCGAGAAATTACTTGGACTGTTTGGTGTAGACCTGGAATCCTTCGCCATCGCAGGGGGTATGATTATATTCTTTATAGGTATTGAGATGATCATGGGCATTACTCTTTTCAGGGATCAATATGCAGAAGGTGCCAAATCAACGGTCATGCCTTTGGCTTTTCCACTTATTGCCGGCGCAGGAACCATGACCACCATTGTTTCGCTCAAGTCGGAATATGCGCGAATAGACATCATAGTCGGTATTATAGTCAATCTGGTTTTTGTTTATCTCATCCTGAGGAGTTCTGATTGGATACAGAGGAAAATTGGACAAGGGGGTATGACACTTTTGAGAAAGGTATTCGGTATCATACTATTAGCTATTGCCATCAAGCTGATTAAGAGCAATCTGAACCTGGAGATTATTGTCCATTAGCCATTGCCGTGACCCTCTGCTACGCAAGTGAGGCCAAAGCGCTTATTTACTTTTCCCCAACTCATTTCCCATTGATGATAAGACTTTAGCAGGCCGTTGAGCCAGCCGGGCATAGGCGACATGTCAGAAGAGTCCGGTGCTTGCATATTTTTCTCCTGTCGTTTTAATCTTCTCACGACCCAAACCATAGGAAAAATGGTTTGGAATATGTAGTAACCGGCATCACAGGAGTAGCCAACATTTTGAAGTACGCGCGTTAAGTGTGGTAAAGTGTAGCGTCTGTAATGTTCCAAATAAACATCATGGGAGGACCAAACGGACATGAAGGCGGGTACCGTGATGAAATAGTGAAATGGTTTTGAGATGGCCTCGCTGATTTCTTTAAGAATTCCTTCGTCATCTTCAATGTGCTCCAATACATCCATCATGACAACAACGGCATTTTCAATATTCTTAGGGGTATATCTGACACGTGTGATCTTTTTGTTGTCACTTTGCTCTCCCAACTCTTCGTCCGTATAACCAATGTCTACCTGGTAAACCATTTTAACATTTGATCCCAGTTCATGGAGCATGAGTTCTGAGAAAAAACCGGAGCCGGAGCCAAAGTCTACAATGGTAATGGGACCAGAGGCTTTAATTCTTTGTTTGAGGTACCTGCGTAATGGCACAGCCTTACTCTGGTAGTACCAGTGTACATGAGGATCAACGCCAGCTTCGAGTTCTTTTAAATCCATGCCTGTACTTATTCTCCCTGACCGAGTGAATAGGCCCGTTTCCCGTCAAATTCGTATAGGTTCTCGGTTTTGATGTGATTTAAGTTGGCTTCAGAAAGTCTGGTAAGCAGACCAATCAATGATTGGTAGGATACAGGAGCCTGAACGCTTTGACCGGATTTGGTTTTGACTTTAATTTGCTCTCGTCCAACAAAACGGCATCGCCAGTGATCCGTTTTAAATGTTTCAGGCTGTCCTCCCGGATAGACCTTTACTCCGCGGTTGGTTATCATTTTCAGCTTCAATGCATCTCCTGCCAATTCCTCCAGCTTGTGCCCCAGTTCTTCAGGATTGCGATCGTCACTGGTCCAGTCGATAAAGACATCAACGCCTACGAGTTTCTTTGCCTTGACAACGTGTTTAGGCGTTGCAATTTGAATCGGTTTGCTATCTTTCTTGAGCTCTACAGCGGGCAATTTCTCCGGCCTCTCACCCAATCTGTCAATGATCGCCTGGCTGAATTCTTTTGTTCCCACTAATTTTGTGGTAGTGAGGTCATTTTTGATATCTCCCGTGTGTATACCATCTTCCAGAGTCTTTAACCAGGCATTGGTGATTTGTTCTGTATGACCTGGAAATCCTAGATGCGAGAGCATCATACATGCGCCATTTAACAGACCGGACGGATTCGCCAATCCTTTACCTGCGATATCAGGGGCAGAACCGTGAATGGCTTCAAACATGGCTAGGGTTTCTCCAACATTCGAAGAACCACCTAGTCCTACAGAACCAGCAATCTGAGCGGTAATGTCGGAGATAATGTCACCGTAAAGATTAAGCGTCACCACGACATCGAAGCGCTGTGGCTGGTCTGCCAGCAGAGCAGATCCAATATCTATAATCCAATGTTCATTTTCGATATCAGGATATTCTTTTGCAATGCGATCAAAGACTTTGTGAAACAAACCATCAGTTAATTTCATGATATTATCCTTGGACATGCAAGTCACTTTCTTCCGTCCATTCGCTCTGGCATATTCAAAGGCATAACGCACGATGCGCTCGCAACCCGGAACAGTTATAAGTTTTAGGCATTGCACCACCTCTGGAGTTTGTTGGTGTTCGATACCAGCGTAGAGATCCTCTTCATTCTCACGCACGACGACAACGTCCATTCCCGGAAAGTTACTCTCTATAAATGGGGTGTAGGTTTTGACCGGCCTCACGTTGGCAAAAAGAGACATGGTTTTTCTCAGGGTTACATTAAGACTTTTGTAGCCACTGCCTTGTGGTGTTGTGATTGGAGCTTTAAGGAAGGCATCGTTTTTTCTCAGGACATCCCAGGCGTCGGTAGGGATACCTGAAGTAAAACCTTGTTCAAACACCTCCTTACCAATTTTTATGCTTTCGTATGTCAATGGAACGTTGGCGGCATCCAATATTTTGAGGGTTGCATCCATTATTTCAGGTCCGATACCATCTCCGTAAGCGACTGTAACAGTTTGATTAGCCAAAGCAGTAGATTTTTAAGATTATGTGGAATAAAATCAAGCGCAAAGATAAACGCAATCGGGAATTAAAGAACTAATTACCTTCAAGATATGGTTCTATAAAAGCACTATGCCAATCAAAAATTAATTTTTGATTGGCATTAGAACTTCTATTTACTCTTAAAGAGTAAAGGGGGGTCTGTAATATCTTATCTCCGCTTACGCGGTGTGCCTTAAAGTCTAGTTAGTCTGTGAAGCCGGGGTTACATGCTTCTGGTATACTGAGCGAATACGCTCTCTCATCAAAGGAATACAATCGGATTAGCTGTAGATGCTGCGCTATCGGTTGCATCAGCAAATATAATTAAAACATTACTGATTTTCCAAATATGTTTGATGAATAGATTGTGTTTTTCTAATAGGCCTTGGCGAATATTACCCGGCCATTACTTGGTTTTCCGGTAAGAATGCATTTACCGTCCTCTTTCTCCTGCTCATTTGGTATGCAGCGAATACTGGCCTTAGTCAAATCTTTTATTTTTAATTCAGTTTCTGTGGTGCCATCCCAATGCGCATAACAGAATCCACCTTTATTGGCTATGATCTCCTTGAACTCATCAAAAGTATCTGCAGAGCTTGTATGTTCCTCACGGTATTTCTTGGCTTTGAGAAGCAAATCTGTCTGCATAGTTTTTAGTTCTTCAACCACCATGTTTGCGGCGCCATTCAGAGGAATAGAGACTTTTGTTTTGGTATCTCTTCGAGCCATTTCGATTTGATTGTTGGCCAGATCTCGGTTGCCAAGGGCCAATCGAATCGGGGTTCCCCGCATTTCATGCTCTGCGAATTTGAAGCCTGGTCGCTTGGTTTCATCCCGGTCATAGTGGCAACGAATGCCCTTTTCGCGGAGCTCTGCCATTATTTTTTCTACGGTCTCGTCAATTTCTGCATTCGGCTTTGGAATCGGAACAAAAACGACCTGTTCCGGTGCGAGGTCAGGCGGCAGTACAAGGCCTTCATCGTCAGAATGGGTCATAATTAATGCACCTACCAACCTGGTGGATACCCCCCAGCTGGTCGCCCAGACGTATTCGTTTTTATTTTCTTTATTGAGGTAAGTCACATCGAATGCCTTAGCGAAATTTTGACCCAGGTAATGAGAGGTTCCGGCTTGCAGGGCTTTACCATCTTGCATCAATGCCTCGATGGTTAGCGTTTCCTCGGCTCCGGCAAATCTTTCATTTGCTGTTTTGGTTCCCATATGTACCGGCATAGCCATGGTATTTTCAGCAAAATCTGCGTAGATCTGATGAATTTTGTTGGCTTCTTCAATGGCCTCCTGGCTGGTGGCGTGGGCGGTATGCCCTTCCTGCCATAAGAACTCAGCTGTACGTAAAAATGGCCTTGTGCGCATTTCCCAACGGACGACATTGGCCCATTGGTTGATCAACAGTGGGAGGTCTCGATAGGATTGTATCCAATCTTTATAGGTGTTCCAGATGATGGTTTCAGATGTCGGGCGGACGATTAATTCTTCCTCCAGTTTTGCTTCCGGATCTACAATAACACCCTCTCCTTTTGGGTCGTTCATCAAGCGATGGTGGGTCACTACGGCGCACTCCTTGGCAAAGCCTTCCACGTGTTTTGCTTCTCGGCTGAGGAAACTCTTGGGTATGAAAAGGGGAAAATAAGCATTGACATGTCCACTGTCCTTGAACATCTGATCCAGTTTGCGTTGCATTCTTTCCCATATGGCAAAACCGTGCGGTTTGATCACCATACATCCGCGAACCGCTGAATTATCGGCAAGTCCGGCCTTTTTGACTATGTCATTGTACCATTTAGAGTAATTCTCAGAGCGTGGAGTGATCGCCTTGGCCATAAAAAGTTAATGTTTGATTAAATAAGTACTTAGAAGAACCCTGATGCCTCAATTATCATTATTATTATGTAAATAGGCATTTAAGGAAATTCCTCCAGGCAAAGATGCTAAAATAACATAATTGCGCGGGGCTCTAACCGAAAAGCCGGACATAAATACGATACAATGAAACATTTCTTATATCTTTTTTTAATTCTCATCTCAGGCATTGGCTTTAGTCAGGATGATATGTACTTTGATCCTTCTACGGATTATGAGAAAAACTATCGGGCAGAACAAATGAGGCAATCGGATAATGGCAATGAAGATTCGTATCAAAGAAGTGAAAGATCAGATTACAGCTCTTCTGATTACGATCCGAGATATTATTCCAGAAGACTACAGCGCTTTCATAATGTCGGACCTGCCTTCGGTGCTGCCGATCCGTTTTTTTCACCGGGTGTTCAGGTATTCGTTGGTGCAGGACCCGGCTTTGGCATGAATCGGTGGAATAACATGGGAGCTTGGAACAGTTGGAATAGATGGAATACTATGGGAGCTTGGAATAGTTGGAACCGATGGGATCGCTGGAATTCACCCTGGAATGGTTGGAATCGATGGAATTCCTGGAACAGTTGGAATTCTTGGGGGAATAATCCATGGTTTTACAACGATCCTTTTTTCTGTCCGACTGGATCTACTTTTAATAATTGGAATAGTAACAATAACAGCAATTTCCGTCAGAGTTATTACGGACCGAGATACAACACCCCGGTCAATGATGATTTCAGGAAATCGCGTTTGAGAACGACAGGTAATACCGATGTCAATAGCAGAAGCAATAATGGCCAGTCTGGGCAAAATGATGTGCGCAGCAGATCTTCAGAGCAGCAGGCGCCTTCTGAATCAGGCTTCTCAGGACAGGACCAAAACAGGACGAACTCCACTAGGAGAAGTCTCGACAGAAACAATACGCAATATTCTCAGGACGATTTTCAGCGAACTTACCGTACCAGGGAACAAAACAATAGGTCTTACAGGAATGACATACGCACGAGAAATAGCCCCAGTAGTAATTATCGAAGGTCTAATGACAATATAAATAGAACTCGCTCTTCGACTCCTCGCAGCTATCAGCCGAGGAGCAATACCAGATCTTCCGGGAGTATCAATAGCTCAGGCACGCGTTCTCGCAGCAGTTCAACAAGGTCAACCGGAGGAAGTAATTTGCGTCGAAGCGGAGGTAATTGATTCTTTCTGATTTGAGTATGAACAAACTATTTCTAGTGAGAACAGCGCTATGGCTTTCCCTCATGACCCTTCTGGGGTGTGCAGAACTCGAAGGACAAACTGCAGAAGATGCACTTTTCCTTTATCGTCCAGGTGGATCATATGGAACCACCAGGGCCATGTCCACAATGGATGCCATCAATGCTCTTGGAGCTGATTTGAATGTCATCAACAGCAATCCTGCAGGTTTGGGAAATTTTCGCAGGTCAGAGTTTGTTTTTTCCTCTTCTCTTGAAGTATTTGGATCCACAGCCAATCTTGGCAATGAGGAGCTGGGGAGTGAAGCAAACACGAAATACCAGGTGGACAATCTAGGGCTTGTATTCGCGGGGGTGCCGAAGGACAGGCGATCCAACTGGAAGCAATTCAATTTTGGTCTTTCTTACCAACGACAGCAGAGTTACCAGACGAAACTGGGTTTTGAAGCAGAAACTCCCGGGAGTCTGACGGAGTCTTTTCTGGAGCGGGCATTTGGACGCCTGGAGGAGGAATTGAATCCTTTTTATGAGGGACTTGCCTATGGAACGGCCCTGATTATCGACGATAACAACCCGGGCAATTACTTTATCGATTTTCCTGAAGGAGCTTCTTCGGGGAAGTTTGACCTTTATGAGACCGAAGGTTCCAGGATGAACTTTTCCCTGTCCTTTGGTGCAAACTACGACGACAAATTACTTTTGGGAGCTACACTTTCACTGCCTTCATACAGCAGAACCCTCACCAGGACTTACAATGAATTTGATGACGGTAACCAGGTGCCTGTTTTTGATGGCCTGGAATTTTTTCAGGAACAACAACTGGAAGGAGGAGGAATCAATGGGAAATTTGGCCTTATTTACAATGTCCACCGTGCCCTTCGCATTGGACTTTCTACTGAAACCCCTACGAGCATGTCGATAACTGAGCCCAGATTCATTGCAGATTTCTCTTACAGTTTTACCGAGAACGGATTTTCAGAATCCCTGGAGACCATGTCTCCCGAAGGCAATTTCGAATATAGGCTGATTACACCCTGGCGGCACAGTATGTCCATAGGATCGATCATTGGGCGCAAGGGTTTTATCGCAGCGAGATTAGATTATCGGGATTATACCCAAATGCGTTATGACTTTGGGGATGACCGGATTGACAGACAACAAGCAGATGCTCAAAATAGCAGCATTGACACTCTTTTTAGTAGCTCTTTAAATCTATCCATTGGAGGTGAGTTGGCACTTGATGATTTCAGAGTTCGTTTGGGTTATGGCTTTGAGCAGAGTCCTTACGCTGACCGATTGAGTAATACCAGCAGGTATTCCCTTGGAGCGGGATGGCGAGGCAGAGACTTTTTCATTGACCTGGGCTATCTGCTAGAAGCCAATAATCGCGTATACCAAGCTTATAGTTCTGTAAATTTTCCGGAAACGAGAGTTACTATGGATCAACGCAGGCACCGTATCAGTCTCACCTTGGGATTTAAGCTCTAATGAAGCATTTCGGAAAGCTTTTCTTATAGAATGGAGCGATAATTGCAAAGGAAACATGAAGGATTTTTTTCATGTATGAAAGGCCTCATTACTGTCATTGCAACATTCCTTTTTTTCCTGGGTCCTCAGTTCAGGCTGGAGGGGCAGGATTCTTTCTTGCCTACAGAGGAACAATTGATTGAAACCCAGTGGAGCTATGCCTATGCCACACACCCCGAAAGTGGTGACATCCTGCATCGGGGAGGAGAGGGCTTTGAATACTATGTTTACTTCAAATATGACCAAAGTTATATCGCACTTCTGAACCGGGACAGGTATGTTGGCAAGTGGGCAATAAATGGCATCCGGTTCCAATTCAGTTTCAATGGTGTCAGCAATTTCAAAATACATCAATTGACAGAAGAGCGGCTTGTTCTGCTCTATGAGAGTGAGTATACCGGGCAGCAGATGCTGTATCACTTTACGGCAGTCTCTCCAATGGATTCGCCAATGAACGAAATGGAAAACCTTTTGCCCAAAGTTACCGTGAATCAGCATGATGAGAAAGGAAGCAAGCAGGATAAGAATTGGTTTGTAAGCTGGCTTGATCGACTGTTTGATCGCTACACGCCAGAACCAGAGCCTTATGTGCGCATAGAATTGACCGGGGGAGGATTTTACGGTGGATTGAATCATGTGCTGAAGGACTACATCACTATCGGCAATGATGGCACTATCATCAAGGAAATGATGACAGAAGAGTATGGCAACCATAAATTGATTGCTCAAATGGAGCGAGAAGAGTTGCTGCGATTTGCAGCGTTTGTAAGCGAGAAAGGCTTTTTTGAGATGCCTCGGATAGTAGACTGCCAATCCAATTTATGTTCGCAACGCAAGTACGAAAAACCGATACCAATTCCGCTTCGTCTTTCTATTACTTACGGGGAACGCAAAAACATTATCACCGTACCCATCTGGGGAAAGGAAACCCGCCGTGGACAATGGATAGAAGTTCCTGTTGAATTGGAGGCCATTGTCTTTGCCATACAGAACATGGCACACAGCCGTTTGTGATTTCAGGTCACTATTAATGGTGATATTCTCATATTCTGAATGCCAATCAACCTACGATTTTGCTTTTTAGATGGAATATTTTACTTTTAGACAGTTCACCATTAACCGCATTATGCATTACTATTCATTGGGAAAAATACCGCCTAAGAGACACACGCAATTCAGAAAGGACAACGGGGAGTTGTATTCTGAGGAACTGTTCTCTACCGAGGGCTTCAGTAACAATTATTCAACCCTGTATCATGTAAACCCACCTACCAGAATCAAGCAGGTTGGAGAGCCCTACAGCGTGGCACCCAAGGTCGTTCTTGACAAACAACTAAAGCACAGAAGCTTGCAAGGTTTTCAGGTGCCGCCGGAAGACGATTACCTCAAGAGCAGAAAGGCCGTTTTGACCAATAATGACTGTACGATTCTGGTTTCGGCCCCCAGGAAGAGTATGAAGGATTATTTCTTCAAGAATGCTGATGCAGATGAAATGATCTTCGTGCACAAAGGGACAGGAACATTCAAAAGCTTTTACGGCGAATTGAAATTTTCTTACGGAGATTACATCGTTGTGCCCAGGGGGACGACCTACCAGATGGAGTTTGACGATGAGGACAATCGCTTGTTTATTGTGGAGTCCTACAGCCCGATTGTTACGCCCAAGCGCTACCGCAACCAATTCGGCCAGTTATTGGAACACTCGCCCTTTTGTGAACGCGACATAAGAAAACCGGAAAACCTCAGAACCCATGATGAGCAAGGGGATTTCCAGTTTTACATTAAGAAACAACACCAAATGTATCCGTACCAATACCTCGACCATCCTTTTGATGTCGTGGGCTGGGATGGGTATGTTTACCCCTATATTTTTTCAATTCACGACTTTGAACCCATTACGGGCAGGATACATCAACCGCCCCCAGTACATCAGACCTTTGCTGCACGTGGATTTGTGGTATGCTCTTTTGTGCCGCGCCTGTTCGACTATCACCCTCAGGCCATTCCCGCTCCATACAACCACAGCAATATCGACAGCGATGAGGTGTTGTATTATGTGGACGGGGATTTTATGAGCCGGAAGCATGTCGAGAAAGGCATGATGACCTTACATCCGGCTGGCATTCCTCACGGACCACATCCGGGGACAGTAGAGAAAAGTATCGGGGCGAAGGAAACACATGAATTGGCCGTGATGGTGGATACTTTTTATCCCCTGCAACTGACGCAAACGGCTCTTGATATTGAAGATAAAGACTATTATAAAAGCTGGTTAGAATAAAAGATATGGAAACACTACAGAAAACAGCGGCAGCATCCGCGAAGGATACTTTTCCCATTAACGGAACCGACCACGTGGAGTTTTATGTGGGAAATGCCAAGCAATCCGCCATGTATTACCAGGCTGCATGGGGCTATGAGCTGGTTGCTTATCGCGGGCCTGAGACTGGGGTCTATGACCGCGTCTCCTATGTTTTGCAACAAAATAAACTGAGATTGGTGCTTACTTCTGCTCTGCAGCCTGAGCACGAGATAGCCAAACATGTTGCCTTACACGGTGATGGAGTGAAGGTCCTGGCCCTTTGGGTGGACGATGCCCGAAAAGCCTGGGATTTATCCATAGAGCGGGGAGCAGAGAGTGCTTTTGAACCCATGGAAATGAAAGATGATCATGGGAAGGTTGTCTTGGCTGCCATTAAGACTTATGGTGATACCATACATACTTTCGTAGAAAGAGGCGAATACAATGGCCCCTTCTTGCCGGGTTTCAAAGCCAAGCAGAGTCCTTTTACATCTGAATCTGTTGGCATCAAATACGTGGATCACTGCGTAGGCAATGTCGAACTGGGAGACATGAACCGGTGGGTGGAGTTTTACCAGAAAGTATTGGGCTTCAAGTTGTTGATCACCTTTGATGACAAAGATATTTCTACCAAATACACCGCCTTGATGAGTAAAGTGGTATCCAATGG
>DATFJT010000043.1:0-2225 GCA_035269065.1 Saprospiraceae bacterium
CACATCGCAAATAGGGCCAGTCCATTGGATTTATTTGGTATGCCACCCGGCATTTATTTTGTCAAAGTACATGCGCATGGAGAAAGCATCGTACGTAAAATAGTACTTGCTCCATAGGCAATGTCTAGTGTAACAGATAGCTTCAACCTTTGTAAATAGTAGTTCTTGAGAATCATGACGAGCCACCCAGTATGTGATGGTTCAAAGTCGCCAGACCATATTTAAAATCCTCATTATGATAGGAACTGATTCTTCCCCGGGTGAGGATGGCACGCACCGCGTATCGCAAAGCATTACAAGAAGGGAGCGCTTCATTGCCAA
This sequence comes from Saprospiraceae bacterium, assembly GCA_035269065.1. Taxonomy (GTDB): domain Bacteria; phylum Bacteroidota; class Bacteroidia; order Chitinophagales; family Saprospiraceae; genus DATFJT01. The sequence continues at coordinate 322 of DATFJT010000043.1, forward strand.
TCCTTCAATCTCGTTAGCCGCCTACTTGATTAGCTAATTTCATTTAAATGATTGTTCTCAATGAAATCTAAAAAGACTTTCTTGTGAAGGTCGAGATTCATGCGAGGAGAAAGGGCTACCCGTGCAATATAGTCTTTGTCCCCTTCCTTCGTTGTCCCTTGAGTAGAAGTGGCAGGTATCGTCCAATAACACCCCTTCAACTGTCCATAGCTTACACAATATTTACTTTCGTCAGGGATTTCCTTAATCATTAATTGAATCAATTTATGATTCAAGGCTCTTTTATAGCTTTCTCTTTCTTCATCAGTATTCCCTTTAGTGGGAAGATCCAATGAAAACACAGATGGGGTAAAGCCTTTTTCTGCCAATTCTTCTGTGACAAAATTGATTTTTGCGGTTGGTAAATGCACTTTGATAAAGTTGACAAACTCGCGTGTTTTTTGATAGGCATCATCAATTCTTTGGTTCATAGATGGCAGTTGTTTAGCCAATATTTCCATTTGGAGGGCCGTCGCCTCGTTATCGCAAAGGTACAGATGCAGTTCAATCTTATCCATCAATGCCTCGGTTTTTGTATTACCAACGCAATAGCCGGCCGTACACAATCCACCGCTTGGGAATTTCGATCCACTGGCATAGGATATGGCCCGGACGTTTGAGAGGATTTTCTCATCCTCTAAAAAGTGCACATTGGGGCAAAAAGTCTGGTCTAAAATGAACACCGGATCGATGGCGGTTTGACCTGTAGAGGTTTTACGTTCTTGAACTAAGACCGCTTTCAATTGTGCTAGATTTGGCACTTCGACCCTTGGGTTAGTTGGTATTTCAGCAATGATGTAAGGCACAGCATCTTCGGCTGCAACCTCAGTTAAGACTGTATCGATACTGCGAACCATATCGTGATCACCATCGACGGGTAAATCCACTATGTCCACATTTTCGATGCAGGCGGCCACTCTTCTGGCCTGGTCATTCGTGCCCCCATAGCAGTTGGGCGGAACGATGAATTTAATGGCCTTTCCCTTATGGTTTTCCAACGCATCGTGAATGAGTCCCATCATGACCGCATATTGAACAGAAAGACCACTTGAACCTACCAGAGCCTTTGTACTTGTTCCGGTAATCTCCTCAATACTGGCCAGGACACTGGCCTTGTTTTTTTGGAATTCGCTGTTCTCCTGATCTACAGCTGACCTTGCCAGGAGCGCCGTCAAAGCGGTGTGACAATTCGAAGGCGTCATGGCAATGGTCTCTCTTCTTCTTACATGCTGAATGTCTGGGATGTAATTTTCATTTTGTATACCATTGACCAACAATACACTACCCAGAGGGTCATGAACGCCAACGAAAAAGTCAATATTTGGGACGAGATCATAATGGCCTATTCCCTCTTGCTGAGAAATAAAAATGGTGCTGCCTTTAAAGGCCGAAACCTCTTTGACGTTCTCAACTTGCTTTAACTCAAATTGATAGCCGTAAACGCTTCGCAGTACTTCAGCATCAAAAAACGATGGTAAGACACCCGTATACAGGATGCGGGTGTTCCGGTTTTCCAATAGATTTGTTCTCAGAATGGCCATTACAGGCATTGTCCGAGAAGAAAAACTGATTACATTTCCTGCTTTTAGATGATTTAAGTGAGCTATTGTCCACTCAAGTACACAAGATAATGGATGACCTAACCGAATGTAGTCGTAAGCAGTCGCAAGGTTGTTTAAAGCTGATGCTTCGGTATTGTTTTCGTTAAATAAGTGTTCAAACTGCTCTAAGAATTGAGTTTTAGCCAATTTTTCATCATAAATGTCCAGTCGATGAGTAGTTAGACTCAGCCAGTCGGCAGGCATGTTTTCTAGAACATCTGCAATATAATTCAGCATTTTACTTGCGCTCATAATTCTTAGCTT
>DATFJT010000044.1:0-4987 GCA_035269065.1 Saprospiraceae bacterium
AAAATACCCTGACCGTCGTGAAATATCGGTTCAATCCACTTTTCATCGGGATTGTTACCTGTCCAAAGAAACGAGAGTGGACCCACAAACAAACCGATAATGATCAAAGGCAGAATGGCTGGAACTTTTATTTTCCATGCAATCCACTGGGCGAGAATACCAAAGAAAATGATACTGGCTAATTCGAACATATATCCCTCATTGCTTCAACGGAAAGATACTGTTTTTCAAATTGAGAAGTCAAGAATCTGTACTTTTCTTGGTAAAGTTGCACAGGCAGCTTGATCGATTAATACTGAATCATATCGGCAGGTTTTCTCACCTTATATGTATTTTTTTCTAATGAATTATGATGATATTTCATTTGTTTGGATTGGTTTTTGTAGCTTTGCTCTTGAATAGAGGTAATTCATTACCGTTAAAAAAAGCTTAAGGAAGCAAAAATACTTGCAAATAAGCCTAAAGCAGATTACTTTTGTTTAAATCATTTTTTAATAAAAGCATATTTTATCGCAAGACTTGTACTCAATTTTTATTTGGATTAAGATCTAACTTAGATTGTTATGCAAGTTACACAAAGAGATGATAAGCAACTCATTAATGCTTACTTAGACGGCGATGATAGAGCTTTTGAAGTGCTGCTCAACAGGCACAAAGAAAAGATTTACACTTCCATTTTTCTTTTCGTTAAAGACCATAGTCTCGCTGAGGACATTTTCCAGGATGTATTCATTAAAATTATTCGTACTCTTCGCAGAGGTAAATACAACCACGAAGGCAAGTTTTTGCAGTGGGCCATGCGTATAGCGTACAATATGTGCGTGGATCATTTCCGCAAGTCTAAACGAAAGCCAACTGTATCACCTACGGAAGAATTTGACATTTTTGATGTTTTGAAGGTGACGGAAGACAATGCCGAAACCAAAATGATCAAAAACCAACGCTATGAGAAAGTGCGTCAATTGGTCGATGCATTACCTGAAGAGCAACGCGAAGTAGTCATATTGAGACATTATGCGGATTTGAGCTTTAAAGAGATTGCCAAGTTGACGGATGTCAGTATTAATACGGCGCTTGGTCGAATGCGATATGCACTCATCAACATTAGAAAGATTATAGACGAGAAGAATATTGTATTCTTTTAGATTTCGTCTTTATTGTTCTTAGGCGGGACCGGATCGTATCCGTGTCCCCCCCAGGGATGACAACTCAAAATCCGTTTGATGCCGAGCCATCCTCCTTTCACAGGGCCCCATATCCGGACGGCTTCTATAAAATAGTGAGAACAAGTTGGTTGATACCTGCAACTGCTGGGAAGCAATGGTGACAAGAGGTATTGATACATTTTTACAGGCAGTATGAGCAGGCCACTCGCCGCTTTGGAAAAGAACCCTTTCGTTTTTTTTCTATGTTTACCTGGACCTGAAATGAGCTTTGGTTTTGGCTTTTAAAAAGCAATTTAATGCAATTGTGCCAGCAATGGACATAAAAAAACCGGAGATTGCAGTCTCCGGTGGATGAAGTATTTTATTCATGTCTTACTCCAGACAGAATTCTACATCAGCTCTTTCTTTTTCATTACCATCATGATCTTTATAAGAAGCGACTTCAAGGTGGAAGCACTGGCCAGCGTAATCACAAAGATTGACATCCTGCTCGAAATCAATTTGCAAATCATGGTTATGCTCATCGTACTCGAAGATTACATCATCTACATCATCTTCGGGATGCAATTCTATTTCAATTTCATGCATTTCCACGGTAGCCGTGAACTCAATATGAAGATGCACTTCAGCGCAATCTGCAAGAGCAATAGTCTCACCCTCTGTCGGTTCTAGTATGTTAATGGTGATTTCATTCTCCATTACGTCATCGTCATCATCGTCATCATCACAGGCCACAAATAAAAGCCCCAGAATAAGTAAGTAAAAAATCCAATTAATTTTCATAGTTCCTATATTTTTGTGCAACTGAGTTGCAAGATAAAGCAAGAAAAGGTAAAATGCAACTGTGTTGCAAAAAAGATGAAATAAATGGTTGAACCTTGCTGCTTCTGAGTTGTCCTTTTTCTTAAACCAGTGACGAAGGAAAACGTTGATTCAACTATCTTTGCTCAAAATTTCTAAGAATATGATATCAAATAGGGCCTTTGGTGCCTTGTTATTCAGCATTATGTTTGGTTTTCTTGCGGCTGCACAAGAAATTCAGATACAAGGACGCGTGACCAATGAAGATGAGCCTTTAACAGCTGTGAGTATACAGGAAGAGGGCACCTTAAATGGTACTTTTACAAATGATAAGGGTTACTTTTCGTTAAGCACCTCTGGGCAATATCCGAAAACCCTGATTTTTTCGGCTCTGGGCTATGAGACGGTTCGTAAACTCATAGAATCACCGGGAGCAGACTCGGTTTTCGTATCGCTTGATGGAGCGAGTAGGTTGCTTGATCAGGTGGTCGTGAGTGCCTCAAGGTATGAAGAGAGGATCATGGAGGCCCCTGTGGCGATATACAAGCTTTCCTCTGAACGCATCAAGAGCATGGGGGAGGTCAGCGCTTACGAGGCGGTTAAGAATATGCGTGGTATCCAGGCCCAGACATCCAGTTTGAGTTTACCTTCTTATAACACACGAGGGTTTTCAGATCCGGGAAACTTCCGATTCAAGCAGCAGCTGGACGGATACGATATGACCAATCCGATTGGTCTGGCAATAGCCAACACGATGGGGATTTCAGACCTTGATCTTGCTTCTGTTGAGTTGGTCCATGGAGCATCTTCCGCCCTTTATGGATCAGATGCTTTCAACGGAGTTTTACGCTTTTATTCAAAAAATCCCTTTGACTTCCAAGGCTTTAGCTTTCAGTCGAAGGCTGGTATTACCGTTCAAGATGCAGCGGGCACAAACCCTTATTTCGAGCAGGAATTTAGACTGGCACACCTCTTCAGTGATAAATGGGCATTCAAGATGGATTTGAGTTATTCCAGTTACCACGACTGGCTAGGTGATGATCAATCTGCCCGTGTTACACCGGGTAATTATGAGCAAAGAGAAACACTACAGGACATGCAGAAAGGGGATGGCAACCTGTCATTTGATGCCGTTCATAGCCTTGGAGATGAATACACCAATGGTATCGGTATAGTACCTGGAGTAGAGCATCTGGTAGGACCGGGAAATGATACATTGTCTCTCAATGGCACGCCACTGGTTCGTTCCGGTATTGCGGAGAAAGACTTATTCACCTCAGGAGATTTTGGCACCAATGAAATGCAATCCATTCGGGGTAATTTTTCATTGTTCTTTCGCCCGGCGGAAGACTGGGAGATTGAATACACCTATAAACACTCCGTCAGCGACTGGTTGATCAGAAGCAGTGCTACCTTCCCTCAATTCGACTACCTGCAGCGTATGAATTTACTGCGCATCACCCACAAAGGGCTGAACTTCCGCGCATATAGGCACAAATTAGATAATTTCAGGGGCAGCTGGTCAGCTACCAATGCGGCAGCAGCTGTGCAGCAGGTACTTCGCCCCAACGATTTGTGGCTTGAGGACTTTCGTGCGGAATATGCCAGCTCAGGATCTTTGGCACAGGCGCGTGCCTTTGCGGATAGATTCTTGCCAGGAGGAAGTGAATTCAATAAAGAGGACTTTGAGGCGGCTTTGGGAGCCACCACACAGAATACAGATTATTCTGGTCAGAATTCTTCACTTATCCCGGGCTCACAAGCTGTAGACTATTCTCATTACGATAATATTGACCTGGATTACGATTTCGGTACGGCCTTGCCTTTCAAGCTACAGCTAGGGATGAATTACCGCAGATACAATGTTGAAAGTGGTGGAGCATTTTACAATGATGGCCCTCTTGGGTTCGGGGAGCCCATCATCGTCAACCAGTTTGCGGGATATGGCCAGGCATCCAAAGAGATGATCGGCGACCGACTCAAATTGACGGCAGCCTTAAGAGCAGACAAGCAGACGGACTACAATCTCAATTGGTCGCCCCGGGCAACAGCTGTAATGAAGCTTGGAGCTAAGAAAGACCATATCGTTCGTGCGTCTTATCTCACTGGTTTCCGAAACCCAAGTATCCAGGAAGGATTTTTTCGTTTACAATTGACGTCTGTGTTTACAATTGTTGGGGCTGCGCGCAGGTCAATAGACAACTTTATTTACCGCGGTAATAGCGGCACAGAATATAGATTGAGTGAAATCCTGGAATCAGATCCCAGGAATTTTAGGGCTCTGCAACCGGAGCGAAACACAAGCTATGAATTGGGGTATCGCAGCAGATACGGGCAAAAGCTGTTTGTGGATGCTTCAGCTTATTTCACTGAGTACGAGAATTTTATCAATCGACCCAATGTGTTTTTTAGACCTGAAGACAACCCGGAAGACTTCCAAATTTTTGCGATTCGTCAAAATCGCCCTGAAACGGTGCAGGGATACGGAGCTGGAATTGGTCTGGATTATGTGTTGACCGAGCGTGTCACCCTTGGCGCCAGTTATGATTGGAGTGGTTATGACAGTCCGGATTTTGAACCCTCGAATGAGAATGTGGACGATAAACTAGAAAAGGAGGCCTTTTTGAGAAGCCTGCAATTCAATATACCGGAACACCGCGCGGCATTCAAAGTGTCTGGTCGCAGATTGGGACCTGGTGAGCGTTGGGGCTTCCATTACAGTTTCCGCTATTCAGGATCTTATGACTATTTCAGCAATTTTGGGGAGACTAGAATTCCGAGTTTCAATACTTCAGATCTGGCGATCAGCTATCGTCTAGAAGAATGGGACAGTACGATCAAGCTCGGAGCAAGCAATTTGTTTCGGCAGGAATACATCACTATTTATGGAGCTCCAGCCATTGGCAGTATTTATTATGTGAGTGTGAGGTATGAGTAATTCCAGTATGAAATATTGGTTGCGGGCTTCGAGACCCAGGGCATTTCCCTTGGCCGTTGCGTGCATTGCTATGGGAGGATTC
>DATFJT010000045.1:0-2324 GCA_035269065.1 Saprospiraceae bacterium
TATCCATTTTTACTAACTGCATACTTCAAAATGATGCGTGGACGCCGCATAGAAACGCTTTCGTTGAAATTTGCCAATTCTGAAGTAGGGTAGAGGTCAATAAGGTCTACTTGCACTCCTTGCGACTTTAAAAAAGCCATCCCTCCACCATTATCCGTAATAAAAGGATCTCTTGAACCTATTACTACGCGAGGAATACCGTTATTTAGAATAAGTTGTGTACAGGGAGGTGTCCTTCCTTGGTGATTACATGGCTCCAAGCTGACATAGAGCGTTGACGCCGATATTTTTTCTCGGCACTTCTTTGAAACGCTGTTAATGGCATTGACCTCAGCGTGTGCCTTACCACAGAATTGATGAAAACCCTCACCTATAATACGGTTTTTCCAAACCAAAACGCTGCCCACAGGTGGATTTGGAGCCACCGCAGCACGACCCATTCGTGCCAATTGCCGGCATCGCCGAAGGTATTTCAAGTCAGTAATTTCCACCCTATGTCATCTAGCCACTACAAACTTTTTGGTTCCTCCATGATCATCTTGTTGTAAAGAAAGCCAGTAAATGCCATTCGGCAGATTCAATTGATTAAGAACCATCATTCCATCAAAAGCTGTTTGTTTCTGATAAATCACACGTCCTAAATTATCTCTGACTTGGATCTGTACTTCACCTGGGTGGAAACCCTTCATTTGAATACCTAAAAAGTCACTCACCGGGTTTGGAGCAATATCAAAGCCCCATTCTTCCTGAACATCTTCTTCGTTACTGACGACTTCCCCAACAGTAAATTGAACTTTATAAGCTGACCCAAAGTCCGGATCCAAACCAATAAATGCAAGACCAAAACCCTGGAACAAACCTCTGACAGTAGCATAGCCAGATCCCTGCGCCGAGTTGGCCCACCATTGGAGACCATCATTTCCGGCATCAAGTATTTCAAATTCATAACACCCATCCTCTACGTAGAATGTATCATTATATACGGTATTTGACGATAGATTACTTCTATCCAGAAGAATATTTCCTTCACCATCTCTCAGGCGGTATGAAGTCTCATTGCCGTTGTTATTGGTTCTCACTGAAATGATAAACCCGTCATAGTCAGGATTGAGCTGTCGTGGGGGCGTATATTTACTGACAATGCTGTTATTGGCGCTATTCTCATCAGCTGCTCCATTGACTCCCGCCACTTCAACAAAAAATCGTTGATTTTGGCTTTCAGGCCAAGTGCCACTGGTTAAAAGCGGTAGTTCATATTCTGCTACCTGGTCAAAACCCAGGCTTAGATCTGTTAGTTCATGAGTTCGCTGAAGACCACCTTCTATCCCATAATTAAAACTGATGGATGCAATGTCTTGAGCTCCAGTATTTCGCACCCGTACAATGGGTTTTCCACAAAGCGGATTGTCATTCCCATAAATTTCTTCAACATTTGGAGCAATAATCTCCTCAATCCTCAAGTCCAGATTGTGGTTTAATGGGCCGTATTCCACCAATTGATTTTCAATGCGGTAGTACGGAACAGAGCCCTGTCCGTTCCATGTATAACCATCCTGAAGATGGTAGTCAATACGAACTGAATCATTGAAATCAACAAGGTCTGTCAGCTCGTATTCATCTGCATTAACCAGGTCTCCGGGACACCAATTAGAACGGTTGTACACCCAGGTACCCCCTTGTCCTTTCAACGGATTGAGTCCACAATCATCGCGCCAGAAATACTGGGAATAGGCCATCTGTCCATCTACCATAATTCTGTTGTTACGCGGACAAAATTCAGCACAGTTGAGATTTCCGCCAAAACCATGACCAGAGTTGCGCACTTTTAATTTGGCCATTTCTGAGTCCTCAAGAAAGCCCATTTTCTTATTTTCTAGATTTTCATTGGCCGCATCAGAGCTGCGGTATTCATATCTACCAGAATGAACATTCTGGATACGCTTCACTTCCCGTGTTGGCGTACCCTCGATGAATAAAAATTTGAGGTCCAGCCACTCCTGCCAGTTACCTGCCGTCAATCTTTTATTTCCTTTCAAAACAGGTAAGTAATCCGTTACGTCAAATATCCAGGTCCAGCCCTCTCCAAGGTCTATACCAATACCATAAGGCGTAATGTACCTGCCAAGTTCAAAGCGCTCTATCACTTCAAACGGATCTGAAAAATAGGGCCTGAATTCCAGGTCCAAAACTTCAGGGACATTCGGCAGTTGGTTGATACTTGTTAAACCCTCAGAATAGAAAAATGTGGTATCAGGCACCCACACATAGGACAAATTAGTTCTCAGTTCCGGATCATCGGAATCATAAAAAAGCTCCAATGCCAC
>DATFJT010000046.1:0-2025 GCA_035269065.1 Saprospiraceae bacterium
CAGTTGGCTACAGAAAAAGTTGGAGCCTACTGCCTGTCTGAGGCCGGTTCTGGCAGCGACGCATTTGCCCTGAAATGTGCTGCTAAAGAAGACGGTGACGACTATGTGCTGAATGGCACCAAACTATGGATTACGAACGCGAAAGAAGCAGATATTTTTCTGGTATTCGCAACATTGGATCCGTCTGCAGGATATAAAGGTATCACAGCTTTTATAGTTGAGCGCGGAATGGAGGGATTTTCAGTCTCAAAAAAGGAAAATAAATTGGGTATCAGAGCGAGTTCTACCTGCGAATTGTTGCTCGAAGATGTCAGGGTGCCGAAAGAGAATGTGCTTGGTGAAGTTGGAAAAGGGTATAAGGTTGCAATAGAAACACTGAATGAAGGGCGTATCGGTATTGGGGCTCAGATGATTGGTATTGCGCAGGGAGCTTTTGATGCAGCTGTAGCTTACACAAAAGAGCGAAAGCAGTTTGGCCAAGCGATTGCTGACTTTCAAGGTGTTCAGTTTCAGCTTAGTGAAATGGCTACTCAGCTAGAAATGGCAAGGTTATTGGTTTATAATGCAGCTCGATTGAAGGAAGCCGGTCAGCCATTTTTGAAAGAAGCGGCAATGGCAAAATATTACAGTTCAGAAGTAGCGGAAAAAGTAAGTTCAATGGCGGTAGATCTCTATGGAGGATATGGTTATGTGAAAGAGTATCCTGTTGAGAAATATTATAGAGATGCTAAAATTGGTAAGATTTATGAAGGTACATCAAATATGCAGCTCGCCACAATTGCAAAAATTATCCTGAAAGAGGGATAGTTGAAGTGAAAGAAATGTTGAAAACTGCGGGAAACTTTCTCGCAGTTTTTTTCAAACAAAGGTTTTTGATGTACAGTTGAAAATCTTAAAAAATTATTGAATAATTGGAATGATTATGGATGGGATTGTCGTTGTTGAGAGTTAACTCGTAAAAATCTGAACGAAAAACCCTTTTCTTGTATTAAGGAAGAGAATCTGTAAGATAAATAGTATAGCTTGATGGATAAATTAGAACAGAAGTTGGAATCACTCGCTAAAGACGAAAAATCTTTAAAAGAATTGAAGGAGCTCTTTAGTGATTTATCAGAAGAGAGAAACAAATTTAAAAATCATTTAATGCTTCTTGAAAGAGCCATCAAAAGCGATTATGATTCTATAGTAATTACAAAACTTGGTCTAGAAAAGCCGGGTCCTGAAATTGTTTATGTAAACGACGGATTTACAAAAATGACCGGTTATTCTCGCGAAGAAGCTCTAGGTAAAACTCCACGTATTCTTCAGGGAGAGAAAACAGACCGAGCTGTTCTTGATAAATTGAAGGAACGACTAAAGGAAGGCAAGGCTTTCTTTGGCCATACTGTAAACTACAGAAAAGACGGTTCCGAATTTATCAATCAGTGGGATATTCATCCCCTTACTAACGAAAATGGAGAAATTACTCACTGGGTTTCCTATCAACACGATATTACTGAGCGAAAAAGATCTGAGAAAAAAGTAGTTGACTCCGAAATGGAATTTGATAAGCTCAGGGAAGAGAGTAAAAAAACCTTGATTGATGTAGATGAGCAAGGCAATATTGTTACTACAAACAAGGCATTCCGCGATCTTACAGGATATGTAGATGAAGAGTTAAAGAAATTTAAATTCTGGGAAATTCTTGAAGACGAACTTATCGAGACTTACAAGCATAAGTTCGACTCGTTTAAGCCAAGCGATTTTAATGATCGGTCTTACGAAATGGTCATCAAAAATAAAAAGGGAGGCCCAGTAGAAGTGAAGGCATCGGCCAGAATATTGACCGTTCATGGACAGCAGATAGTCAGAATGTCTTTTGAGAATAAATCTCTTCAGAAACGCATCATGGCAATGCTTTCAAAGAGAAACGCAGATTTCGAAAGGGTTTTTGAACGGGATAAAGATTTTAATTACAAGCTGATCAAAACAGCGGGCGACGAGTATATGTTTGAGTATGTTTCAGACAGTTTCAGTAAAATAACC
>DATFJT010000047.1:0-10551 GCA_035269065.1 Saprospiraceae bacterium
TAGGATGGTTGATAGTGTTGTGGTATTGAATGGCCACAAGCAGATAAAAGTATATTATGATCCTTGGTATATTCGAGGGATGTAAGTTCATTGGATTGATCTTATCGTGAGTTAAAAGGGTTAATGCAGGAATTTTGTGTACAATCAATAGGTTATATTACTGATTTTAGTTGCAACAATTCTATAAGGAAGATTTTATATTTTATTCTTTCGATATTATAGACCATAACAGTTAATAAATATGCAAAGATTAATATCACTATTGGTGCTAAGACTAAAGAAGAAAACTCGTTCAAAATAGATTTTGCTCCCGATGCAATAAGTAAAAGAAACAGACTTATACCAAGGGTTAAGCATAACATGAATCCTAGTATATGATAATTGAGTCTCATTTTTCCTTTCAATATTCTACGACATCCATTGGATTCAATCGTGCCACTAAAAACAGGTAGAAATGGATTCTCATATGCCAGTACTCTTTTCATTTTAAATGAATTTCCATTAATGTGGCCCTCATAAGGTTTTTCTTTTCGATCCCAAAAGGTTCTTATTAATTTTTCTTGGGCTATATTCTTTGATAGCCCGCTTAAAACTTCTTCCTTTTCAAGTGATGTTTGAAAAATACATTTTACGTACGGTATATATTTCATTTGAAAACTATAATTATTCTCTATCTGATCTTCCTATTTTGTTAACCTAATTGCCTGTGATGAATCACCTATTTTGACAAGTAATACTTCTTCAGTAAAGCGAGATACATCAATTTTTTGTTTGCCCCGGGAGCTTTGTTGTTGATGCAGGAGCTGCCCTGCTACATTGAAAATTTGTATGGGTTGTTGATCGTCGAATACCTCCACGACGATAAATCGGAATGCTGGATTGGGATACACCCTCATTGTAGTGCGGGCAATTTCTTCAGTATTGGTCATCAATTCATTCTCAAATACCAGCAAGCCATCAGTAACAAACTCTGCCGCAATGGAAGCGATGTCCTGATCCCCGTCACCATCAAAGTCCCCGGTGACCACTCCGTCGTGAGAATTGTACTCCTCCGAGATGGTTTGATTGTCAAAGGAGTTGCCCAGATTCCTGGACCAATCCGTTATGCCTTCAAATGAATCAAAATAGTTTCTCATAGATACGATATCAGGCAAACCATCCTGATCGAGATCTTCAACGGTATAGAATTCAGTAAAGGCCTCGGCGTTGCCTTCAAGCGTGTTTTGGGAAAAGCTGTTGCCCTCATTGGTGTGAAGTATCAACGCCCGGGAAAACTCTTCATAGGTGAGTAAGTCCATCATGCCATCATTGTCAAAATCAGAAATCCACAACTGATTGCCATCGTCGTAATCCGATAATTGTAACTCCATGTAGTTTCCATTGGCGTCTAAAATCAGCGCATAGATACCATTGTCAGATATGGCTACAATGTCGTTGATCCCATCTTCATTCCAGTCAACAATCGTCAGATTGTCATGAGTACCAGAAGGCGGGCTGGAATAAAAACTAGTTTCAGTGAAGCTGTTGTCATCGTTGCGAAATAGTTGAATACCGTTTCTGACACTTGCCAATACATCGAGATCACCATCTCCCTCTACATCCAGGGCAACGACACTGGGAATGTCCACCAGGTCTTCACCCACCAGGAGCTCAGAGAATGTTCCTGTACCGTCATTCAAAAACAACTTGATAAAATTCGTAAAAACTGAGGCGTGCAGCACATCCTGGTCCCCATCCCCGTCAAAATCTACTATTTGGATATCTGCAGTGACATCAATTTCTCCAATTTCGTTGATGGTGTAATTGTCCAGGTCTGAGAATTGTATGTACCTGAGTCGCGCAGACTGGGATTGGAGGATCAATTCGTCTTTGCCGTCTCCATCCAGGTCAGCTGATTCCAGCACTTCGTGATTGTTGAGATCGAAATTTTGATCGAAATGGGCTGTAAATGTCGGCTGAGCAATAAGTGAATGACAAAGTAGCGACAGACTTAAGATGTGTAGCAGTTTCATGGTTTTCTATTTGATGATAAGATAGGGATTTTTTTCAGGCTTTGGGGCCGATTCACTTGGATTTGAGACTTCATGGGCCCCATACAAGGGGAAAGAGACTTGGAGAGCAGCTCCATAGGAGTGAAATATTGGCAGCTAAAACATATCAGAGCCTAAACAAGCCCCGGAGGGGCGAAACATCTTGAATAGTGCGATCAATCGGGTCTCTAGAAAGCAATTTTCTAGAGAAACTTCTCTGTTAGTTCTGGCAATGCAAATGACCAAAAACTACCAATAATGGTGTGCTGTCACAAAAACAATTTAGCACTACCCCTAACGAACTAAATTAGTATCTTTGAGCGTTAGTATCTAGACTATGATAAAATCCTTTGCGAATAAAGAAACAGAAGAAGTATGGAACGGAGAATTTTCTTCTAAGCTGCCAAACGAGATTCAGAAGATAGCCAGAAGGAAACTAAGAATGCTCAATAACAGTCAAACTTTAAATGACTTGAGAATTCCTCCGGCGAATCGACTCGAAAAAATGAAAGGGGATTTAAAGGGGTTTTATTCTATTAGGGTAAATAAACAATGGAGAATTATTTTTAAATGGGCCAAAAACAATGCAGAACAAGTAAAAATTGAAGATTATCATGACTAAAATTTCGAATATACATCCAGGTGAAATCTTGTTAGAGGAGTTTCTAAAACCTATGGGAATAAGCGCCTACAGATTATCAAAAGATGTAGGTGTTCCTCAAACAAGAACAAGCCAAATAATCAAAGGTAAAAGGAGCATAACTGCAGATACAGCATTGAGATTATCCAAATATTTTGGTACCTCAGTAAAGTTTTGGCTTGGACTACAAAACGATTATGATATTGAAGAAGAACTAAAAAAGTTGAAAAATGAGTTAGAGCAAATACCCGAAGCAATTTAATGCGGAATTGCAAAATGTATATCTGAGTATTCTCCCTCTTTTTGGCCTCTGGATCGACCGACTTTCACCCATCCAGTTTTTATAACTCATGTAGCAAGTCATCAGTAAAAATTATCTTCATTGGTCGTCATCTTCCCTCTTTGGTATAGAGAATAGTCAGCCTTTCATATCCGCACGTTTTGCAAACTTCGGACAACGGGATTACTTGAGCGCCTCAATCGTTGCTATTGCCTAAAAGGCGATACAATCCTTAAATTGAATTCAGGAAAATACGGAATCGTTAGCGTAAGCAAGTCTTCTTCCTGGACAACAGCTTCATAGTTGACAATCTCATTTCATTGCCATAATTTTCCGACTTAAAACAATAGCAAATAACAAATCTTACCGACTGATAATAGCAGATAAAAAAGCAGCATCCGTTGGAATAGGAACCAGTATGATAGATAAAACGTTAATTTTGGCAATCTTAACTTGAAAATCATGGAAGGAATCAGATACGTTACAGATGAGAATAATAAGAAAATAGCCGTGCAGTTAAGCTTTGAGGTCTATGGTGAGTATTTAGAAGATCTCATAGATGGCTTAATTGCAGAATCAAGAAAGGATGATGAAAAAATAAGCTTTGACGACTTGACAAAAGAATTAGAAAAAGAGGGCTTGTTATAGATATGGAGTACGAAATTATAATCAGCCGTCAAGCTGTTAAAGAAATCAAAAAACTTCCTAAAGCCGCAGTACCAAAGGTCTATTCAAAAATCAGATCGTTATCAGATAATCCAAGACCAAACGGTGTAGTTAAGTTAGTCACTTATGATAATTTATGGCGTGTTCGAGTAGGTCCCTACCGCATTATCTACAGTATAGAAGATAAGATTAAAGTCGTAGATGTAAGAAAGGTTGTGAATAGAAAAGATGCGTATTGATAAGGCAGTATATGCTACTTGCTATAGTATTAGGGTCGTCTGTCATTTTAGTCCTTCTCCATTCTGTTAAAACTTCCACAACCAGAGCAAGAGAAGGGCAGTCCATAGCTCTTTTAATTAATAGATTGTAAAGCATTAAGGTGATCTGTTGTGTATTTTTTTCTAACATTAATGGTGGAAGTGGAGACTTCTTATTCTTTGTCATCTCTCCTCAGGTCGCGCTGGATATTCTCTCCCTGCATCTTTCGCAGTGTTTAAGAATTTTTTGATTAATTCTTTGTCATATCAGTTTTTCACATCTACTCCTTCATTTCCCTGTCGATACTTATCTTTACAAGAAAAATTATGTTCGGAGATATATTCGGGAATCTCGAAGAAAAACAGGCAGAGCTAAAAGAAAAGCTTTCTAAAATTGAGATCAAAGCAGAAGCGGGTGAGGGAAAGGTCAAAGTAGCCATGAATGCAGCCAAGGATATTCATTCGATTGACATTGTGGATGAGTTGATGAGCGTTGACAGAAAGGAGGAACTGGAAGACTTATTGATCACCGCATTCGAATCGGCCCTGAGCGAAGTGTCCGAGAAGGAACAGGCAGCTTCCAAAGAAATGATCAGTGACATGATTCCCGGCTTTGGGGGTAATTTGCCCAATTTGGGTAATTTATTCAGCTGAGAAATGGGCAGCTTCCCTCATTAATGACAGTCCCAATTGTTGGAATTGAATGCCACAAGCATTTTCTACTGCGAACAAAATACCTTTGTCCTGATTAGTTCGTTAGCTTTTTAACACAACTCTAAGTGCGTATCAATGAAGAATAGATTTTTGACTCTGCTGACCCTCGGATTTGTTTTCTCCCTGGGCACCCTTGCGACACAGGCCCAGAACAATGTGATTGAATATTTGCCTTTTGAGAATTGCGATATTGGCGCAGCCTTGCCGAGTGGCAATATCAGCTGCGAATGTGGTGTATTGGGGGAATCACTCTTTTTGGATGGTCAAAGTGAACTCCAATTCAACAATGCCTTTTCTACCAGCTATCCAAGTAGGGCCGCCTTTACCTTGAGCTTTTATATTAGGCCTTCCCCTGACAATGGTGAATTCGTAATTTTATCAAAGCGGGCACAATGTAGCTCTGATGAAAGCCTGCAAATTACTTACAGTAACCCTGCACGTATCATTGCCGTTTCTATGTCTGAAGACATCAACAATTCGGTGACTATTGCCGAAACACTCCCGGAAGGCACTTGTTGGCATTTGATCACCATTACCAAGCTGAACAATACGGTGGAGCTATACATCAACGGGGAGTTTGCTGCTCAGGAACGCTCAGCCGGGGGGACGATTGATTTGGGCACCTCGGGACCCTGGAGAATTGGTGGTGGCCCCTGCGTAGGCAATCTGTTCAAAAGATTCAGAGGAAATATAGATGAATTTTACTATTTCAGTCGTGCATTAAGCGCACAGGCCATTAAAGACCTTTACTTTCAACCCGACCTCATCAATCAAAGAGATACCACCATATTTATTGGTGATACGCTAGATTTGGAAGTGCCCAATTCATGCGCCAGCAACTTTTTCTGGTCACCTTCTACCAATATTAGCACTCGACTGAGCAGTTCTACCAGGGTCTATCCTGAAGAGACCACTACCTACAGTATGGACGCCCGTCATAATTCCTGTGAAGCCAGGGATACAGTTCGCATCGTGGTGGTAGACCCCGATGAAGTAGGTTGTGAAGATGTTTTTTTAGCCAATGCTTTCACCCCAAATGGCGACGGAAGAAACGACATTTTTAAAATTGATAATCCCATCATTACGGATGAAATAGAAAGTTTCGAAGTATTTGACCGTTGGGGTGGCAAGGTATTTATGACCTCTGACGTCCGCGAGGGTTGGGATGGAATGATCAACGGAGAGCAGGCCCTGCCAGGTGTTTATATCTACAAGGTCGTCTACGATTGCAATGGGGTGGAAAAGCTGGTCAATGGAAGCGTTACGCTGATTAGATAGCCTTGCGGACTTTGGCAATTCACTCCTTGAAATCAAATTGAAATTGATATGACTACTTCTTTGAAGTGTTTTCTTTTCACAATGGTGCTGTACTCAGTTACAGGCCTTAGCTTTTTGCAAGCCCAGGATAAAATGCAATTGGCCCTGCTCAAATACAACGGGGGAGGGGACTGGTATGCGAATCCAACTGCCCTGCCCAATCTCTCCGTTTTTTGCAATCAAACGATCAATACCTCCTTCAGTCCTGATTATGCTACAGTCGAGGTAGGCAGCTCTGAGCTGTTTAATTATCCCTTTTTGCATATGACCGGTCATGGCAATGTAGTTTTCAGTGATGCAGAAGCCGAAAACCTCAGGAATTACCTGATGGCAGGAGGGTTTCTGCACATTGATGACAATTATGGAATGGACCCCTTTGTGCGGGTCGCTATGAAAAAGGTATTTCCAGAATTGGAATTTATAGAGCTTCCTTTTGAACACGAGGTGTACAATGAAAAATTTCAATTTCCAGGCGGCTTGCCTAAGATTCATCAACATGATGACAAGCCCTCACAGGGATTTGGCCTCATTTGGCAAGGCCGTCTCGTGTGTTTCTACTCCTATGAATCTGATTTGGGAGATGGTTGGGAAGACGAGGCCGTGCACAATGATCCGCCAGGTAAAAGGCTGGAGGCGCTTAGGATGGGTGCCAATCTCGTACAATATGCCTTCGAGCATTGAGGACAAACGCTTTTTGACCAGGTATGCTTTTAACCTTTTCTTGCACCTTGCAGTTGTATTGATCTGTACGCTGTTTCAAGGCGCTGCCAACAGATATTAGGTAGGATAAAAAAAAAGCCTTAATTTCCATCTATACTATCATCTACAATACTCAGATTATGAGAAAAGTCTTTAGTTCTCTCGTGTTGTCATGGATGGCGACCTTGGTGTGCCTGGCACAAACCGACCTCACATTGAATATCCAGCATTTATTGGATGGAGAATCTTTCGCATTTGAAAAAACCGTACAAAACAACGTTGGGCATAATTTTCAATTGGACAGATTGCAATATTACCTAGGCAATATATCTTTTATCCATGATGGTGGAATTGAAACCAAAGTGGAAGAAAAATGGATTCTCGTTAATGCAGCGCAAGAAGTGAATGAAGCACTAGGGCAATTCGATATTGAATCATTGGAAAAGATTGTTTTTCACATTGGTGTGGAGGAAGCATACAACCATCTTGATCCTGCGACCTATGATCAGGACCATCCTCTTGCTCCCAAGTGGCCCTCTATGCACTGGGGATGGACTTCAGGTTACAGATTCCTCGCTCTTGAAGGAATTTCAGGTGAAGCAGTAAACCAGCCAATGGAAATACATGCACTTGGCAACGACAATTACTTTTCGGTGGAAATGAACTATCCCAAAATGGCTGAGGCAGGTGAACTTCAATTGTACCTGGAGGCGGATTACCTCGAAGCCCTGAGAGATATGTCCCTTAACTCGGGTGTTTTCGTTCATGGAGAAGACCGAATTCCAAGACAGGCCCTGGAAAATTTCCGAGACCACGTTTTCTCGGTAGGTGAAGTGCTGAGCAATACGGAGGAAGCAGCCTTGAGCTCTGCTGTTCATTTTGATATATTCCCTAACCCCAGTATCAACCGCCAAATCAATTATGAGTTGTCTGGTTTGGAGAATGCAGATGAATTGCGCGTTGAGATTATGGATGTGACTGGAAAGCTGGTAGCCAGGAAGAAAGTTACGGGCAAGAAAGGAAGCATGAGCCTTTCGGATTTAGGGACCGGTGTGTACTATTTGAGGATATTCAATAAAGGTAGTGTGAGGGCAACGAGCAAGCTCAAACTCTTGTAAGAAAATTATTCATTCATGTTCCGGGCTGCCTGCGCATTGATTACATGTTTTGTGTTGGTAATACTTATGTCTTGCCATGAAGAAGTCGATACCATTGATTCATTTCCGAAATTGATGGAGATACCTGCGGGTTTTCCTGAAATTGAATTCCCCGAAGACAATGCATTCACTCAGGATCGCTGGGCACTGGGCAAAAGATTGTTTTTTGATCCGGTTATGTCCGTGGATTCTAGTATTAGCTGTGCCAGCTGTCATGACCCCCGTCTGGCTTTTGCCGATGACGAAGCCTCTAGTCCGGGTGTAGCAGGCAGAATGGGTGCAAGAAACAGCCCATCTTTAGCCAATGTCGCTTACCACCCTTATTTCATGAGAGAGGGTGGTGTGCCTACCCTTGAGATGCAGGTGCTGGTTCCCATACAAGAACATGAAGAATTTGATTTCAATATCGTGTTATTGTCAGAAAGGCTCAAAGAGGATTCAACTTATATTCAACAGTCCAATCTGGCCTATGGAAGAGATCCGGATCCATTTGTGATTACCCGCGCCATTGCCAGCTTTGAACGCAGTCTTATTTCGGGTGATAGCCGCTTTGATCAATTCTACTATCAAAATCAAACCGGCACTTTATCGGATGAGGAAATTCGGGGAATGAATTTGTTTTACAGTGACAGGACATCTTGCTCTTCCTGTCATGGGGGCTTCAATTTCACCAATTACTCCTTCAGGAACAATGGATTGTATTCGGAATATGCGGACAAAGGTCGGGAGGTCCTTACGGGGGAGGAAAGTGATAGGGCAAAATTTAAAGTGCCCGGATTGAGAAATGTGGCACTTACGGCACCCTATATGCACGATGGTTCACTACCCACGCTGAGGGAAGTTATAGAGCATTATCAGTCAGGTGGTTTGGATCATCCGTCTAAGGATACTTTGATCAGGCCCCTGGACCTTACGCAACAAGAAATGAGAGAACTAGAGGCCTTTCTGGTTGCTCTGACGGATCACCAATTGATCAATAACCCTTATCTTTCAGCAGAATAAAGAACTATGAGAAACGCACTATTTCTGGCAATACTCCTTTTGGCACTTTTCATTTCCTGTGATGACAATGAAAATGATGCAATCTCAATGGCAGATTATGATCCGACTCCATATCAAATGAACTATGGTCAGTTGCCTGAACCGGACCTGCCCGAGGACAATCCTCTGACTGTCGAGGGGGTAAAATTGGGTAAGATGTTATTTTTTGAGAAAATGTTATCCAGGGACAATTCTCAGGCCTGTGCAGATTGTCATCAGCAGGAAGATGGATTTTCTGACCGCAGGCAATTTTCTATAGGAGTTGAGGGTTTGCCAGGACACCGCCAGGCCATGCCCATATTCAATCTCGCCTGGCACAGCAATGAGTTTTTCTGGGATGGACGGGCACAGACGCTTCGAGAGCAAAGCTTGCTTCCCATCCAGGACCCCCTGGAAATGAATACCTCTTTGGAAGCAGTGATAGCAAAACTCGAAAATTCTCAGGAGTATCGGGACCAGTTCATCAGGGCTTATGGAAGTGAAGAAATAACGGCAGAGAAAATGGGCCTGGCCATGGAACAATTTATGCTGAGCGTGGTATCCCATAATTCCAGGTACGATAAATACCTGGCAGGAGAGCTGCAGCTAACAGAAAGTGAAATGCGCGGATTGCGTCTCTTTGAAGAAGAATACAATCCATTCTTTCCGGAGTTTTCAGGAGCAGATTGTGCGCACTGTCACGGGGGCATCAATTTTGAGAATGATCAGTATATGAACAATGGCCTGGTAGCAGAAGCAGATATTGAAGATATCGGAAGAGAAGAAGTGACGGGCCTCAGGGAGGATAGGGGCAAGTTTAAGGTTCCCTCCCTGCGCAACATTGCCGTAACTGCCCCCTACATGCATGATGGGCGATTGAGTACTTTAGAAGAAGTGGTAGACCACTATAATTCAGGTATTCAGGAGAGCACCACTGCAGACCCGACTGTACTCAATACCATGGAAACAGGTTTATTCCTGTCGGCCCAGGACAAGCAAGACCTCATCAATTTCCTGCATACGCTTACGGACGAGGAGTTTCTAAACAATCCGGAATATCATTCTCCTTTTCAATGAGCCAAATGTAAAGATCAATGGGCCTCAGAAGTCACCCGCGGGCCAGAAAAACCAAATTTTATATTTATTCAATCTAAATATATATCATAAATAGGATAAAATTTCCTCAACCTTTTAAATTCTTTCTTGTATATTCCTTTCAAAGAAAAAACTATGCTAAAGAAAGAAATAGAAGACGCACTCAATAAACAATTACAGGTAGAAGCAGAATCCTCACAGTTTTATCTCGCCATGGCTTCCTGGGCGGAAACAAAAGGGCTTAACGGGATTGCAGATTTTCTATTCAGCCATTCTGACGAAGAGCGGATGCACATGTTAAAATTGCTTCATTTCATCAATGAAAGAGGCGGGAAGGCGATTGTGCCTGCAATCAGCAAACCGGAAGAGGAATTCAAGGGCTGGAGAACAGTTTTTGAAAACTTGCTCAACCATGAAATAAAAGTAACAGAAGCCATCAATGAAGTGGTGGATGTATGTCTGCAACTCAAGGATTATACGACGCATAATTTTATGCAGTGGTATGTGGCAGAGCAAATTGAAGAGGAAGCACTCGCTCGGACCTTGATGGATAAGGTTGAGTTGATAGGAGATGACAATAGTGGATTGTATCTCCTGGATCGTGAATTATCTGATGGATTTGCGGTAGAGGAAGAAAATTAAGCAGTTCTTGTCTTAAGTTGTTCTACTACATCCT
>DATFJT010000048.1:0-2558 GCA_035269065.1 Saprospiraceae bacterium
AATACCGCTAACGGCAGTTCCATCATTTAGCGTCAGTAAACCCTTTCCATGAAAGTATCCCTTGTGCCATTCACCAGTATATTTTTCGCCGTTGCCGAATTCACAGATACCCTGCCCATGAGGCAGTCCACCGCGAAAATTTCCGTGGTACATTGCATCCTGGTCACTGAAATAATACCGACCCGTTTCCTCGTGGCAATTTCCACTAAGACAACCCTCTTGTAGATCTTTTTCGTAGAGTTCGTCTCTTAGGTGCGTTCTATTCAGGTCAATGGCTGTACCTTCAGAATCCTGGGCTAACACAGAACTCAGGCCTATCAGTATAAGCATGCAGCTGATGAAAAACCGCGATAATCTCCTTATGTGCGATCTCAGCTTCAATTAAAATTCTTTTTGATGGAAAAATAAAAACCCGACACTCAGCTCAATATTGAAGTTTCTGATTTCTTCCTGGTCTACAAATTCGTTAACTCCTGTAAAAGTATTTTGTACGACCCCTGGCTGGACAAATATTTGATTGGTAAAATCTGGCTGTATGCTGAATCCGGCGATAACGGTGCCTTTTGACGGCACGACCCATTCGTAACCAAACCCGAGTGTAACACCCGCCACGACAGGATTGACGTCATCTTCAAGTGCTTCATAAAAATCAAAATCCTGACCTATGCTTGCTTCCCCTCGTATCGCCAGCAGGTAAAACAAGGCATTGCCGTTTGTTTTGATGGCCCGTTTTTTTACTCCCAGGTTCAGAACTATATTCTGAATAGCCATTTCTTCTACAAACCGCTCTCTATTTCCGGTATTAATATTAATGATATTATTTGCACGAGATGCACTGCCGCGAATGTGGTAGCCCAAACTGGAGTAAAAACTCACGCCATTCTCGAGATTCTGAGATTCAAATATAAAATCCAGATGTGGCTTAAACAGCGCATCCCTGTTAAAGCTCTCCCACCGCTGATTGGACATAGAATACCCACCCTGGATGCCGTAGATAATCATTTTTTCCTGCCCCTCTGCCTTCGGAATACAAAGCAATAAAGAGAAGAGAAAGGTACCCAATATGTAATTTCTGTAAAACATATTTTTTAGTTTGTCCGTCCGCTAGGATCGCTCAAGTGTAAACTGACTTTAAAAATAACAATGTCCTGGATATACCATAAAATTGTGTGTGGACTCAACATAAGAACCAGCTATCCAAATCATATCTTAAGTTCTTTACTATCCGCATTCCAAGTCCGCGATTTCACGACTTTTGATTCTTACCGCACAACAAGCCACTGGCTTTCATGGATCACATTACCCTTAAGCCCATTTAAAGCTATGAGTTCTTCGACAGTCATATCGTGCACGCGTGAAATTCTATAAAGTGTATCTCCTTTTCTCACCTGGTATTTTTTATGCTCTTCCACCTGCACCTGCGGCTCCGTTCTAGGGGCAAGCTGAACAGAAGAAGTCATATGACTTTGGTTACGCGAAGATGGAGGAGTTCCGTGTTCAATTTTTTTCGCCATTTCATGATTAGAGGAACTGCCATCCTTGGTTCGAAGACCACTATCCGCAGGGCTGATGGTAAAGTCCAGAAACTCGCCTTGGGCACCAGCATAATCAGGGATTTTATGGGATGAATCTTCTTCCGAATCCCTGGTAGGAATATGATTTTTGTCATTTTTCTTCTCCGGGACGAGGCTTCTCAACTTGATAACATCATCCTTCGGTCTGCGACCTTGTAAATATATGTACTCCCCTGCCAATGGTTCCGTTTCATTGGCCATTTCATTTCTCTTTCTCAACTTTTGTTCCCTGACACCATACTGCTGAGAAATATCAAACACCGTTTCACCAATACGCACTACGTGCATTTGCTTTTTCCCGTGGTATTTATTGCGTTTGCGCTGAAGAAATACTACATAGCCCTTTTTAAGAGGCTGCGCAGGGTGATGTAGTTTTTCATTGTATCGAATGATTTTATCGACACTCGTCTTCATGCGATCTGCTACATCAGAAGGCGTATCTCCTTGCAATGCTTCGAGAACATCTGCCCCATTTATTTTATAGGTAAAAGAAGCTATATCTGAGGATGGATTCACCCTGGTATAGATTGGTGTATCGTATTGATATAATTCATACTGCTCGATTAGGGTCATTAGTAGACTGGAATACTTAGGATTAGTGGCGTATCCCGAACGCTGAAGTCCCTTTGCCCAGGACTTGTAATCATCACTTTGCAAATCAAACAAGAATCCATAGCGGTATGCCTTCCTGGGATCTTTGAGAAATTGGGAATGGGCATAAAAAGATAGCTCTGCAGAGGCATAAGCACGAAAACAGGACTTTTGAAGGCGACCTTTGTGATCGTAATCATCATCTTCACGAAATTTCTTCTTCCCATCCCAGTCACTACCGCATTTGATGCCAAAGTGATTGTTGGCCTCCCGGGCCAGGTAACTTCGACCTGCATTTGACTCCAAAATTCCCTGCGCCAATTTAATACTGGCGGGAATTCCTGTTCGCTGCATTTCTTCTACAGCAATCGGATAATAATTTTCGATGTACTC
>DATFJT010000049.1:0-4456 GCA_035269065.1 Saprospiraceae bacterium
AAATTGGCCCATCAATTCCAGGAAGCCGGGCTCAAGGTCGTACTGGGTTCTGGAGACACTTTCCGGGCAGCCGCAGTAGATCAATTGAAGATATGGTCCGAGCGCGTGGGCTGTGATTTCTTTTCGAAGGGTATGCAGGCCGATCCGGCAGCAGTGGCCTACGAAACAGTAGATTACGCGATGAAAAACAATTGCGATGTGGCCATCATTGATACCGCCGGTCGGCTGCACACCAAAAAACACCTGATGGAGGAACTCTCCAAGATCAAACGCTCCATTAATAAAAGATTACCTGGAGCACCCCATGATGTCCTGTTGGTATTGGATGCTACGACCGGTCAAAATGCCATCGAGCAATGTCGGCACTTCACATCTGCTACAGAGGTCAAATCACTGGCCCTGACCAAACTCGATGGAACAGCCAAAGGCGGTGTAGCCATCGGCATCTCAGATCAATTCAAAATTCCAATCAAATACATTGGCGTAGGCGAGCAAATGGATCAGCTCCAGCTGTTCAACAAGCAGGCTTTTGTGGAGTCGTTGTTTGAGGGTTGAGAACGGAGTAATAAGTGTAGAGGATTGAGATAAATAAATGTTGATTTGATTATTTGATAAATCGATTATTTGGAAAGGTTCATTCCGCAGTACCTGGCGCATAGTCGCGAATGCCTAAAGTGCTAATACGCTAATACACTAAAGACCATTTACTGACCACTAATAACTGACCACTAATAACTGACCACTGATAACTGACCACTGATAACTGATAACCAAATTAAATCAATCCAACTTCAACACATCTAAAAAGGCCTTTTGAGGCACCTCGACTGAGCCGATTTGGCGCATCTTTTTCTTACCCTTTTTCTGCTTTTCCAGGAGTTTTCTCTTACGTGTAATATCTCCCCCGTAACATTTAGAAGTCACATCCTTTCTCAAAGCAGAGATGGTCTCTCTGGCAATAATTTTTGCCCCAATCGCCGCTTGAATAGCAATTTTAAACTGTTGACGTGGCAGTAGTTCCTTTAATTTCTTGGCGATTTGGCGACCAAGTGCTTCTGCCTTATCCCTGTGCACAAGCGCACTGAGGGCATCCACGGGATCACCATTCAACATGATGTCCATCTTAACAAGGTCGGATTGACGATATTCTAAAGGAGCGTAATCAAAAGAGGCGTAACCCCGGGAAATGGATTTCAAACGGTCATAGAAATCAAAAACGATCTCAGCCAGCGGTAATTCAAAATTGAGCTCTACCCTGTCCGGTGTCAAATAGGACTGGTTTTTTAAGATGCCTCTTTTATCTATGCATAAATTCATGATACCACCTATAAAATCCGGATGGCTAATGATCTGGGCGCGAATGTAGGGCTCTTCAACCCTTTCCAGATGATTCACATCCGGCAGGTCTGAGGGCGTGTTGACAATTATTTTTTCATTCCCGGTCGTATAGGCCATATAGGACACGTTGGGTACCGTTGTGATGACTTCCTGATTGAATTCCCTACTCAATCGTTCCTGGATGATCTCCAGGTGCAACATACCGAGAAAGCCACATCGGAATCCAAATCCCAGGGCAACAGATGTTTCAGGTTCGTATACCAGGGAGGCATCATTCAATTGTAGTTTCTCTAAACTATCTCGCAAATCCTCAAAATCATCGTTGTCGATCGGGAAAATACCGGCAAAGACCATTGGCTTGACCTCCTCGAAACCCTGAACAGGCTTATCAGTTGGGTTCTCCGCCAAAGTGAGTGTATCACCCACCTTTACTTCTTTTGAGTTTTTGATACCGGTGATGACATACCCCACATCCCCGGCTTTTAATTCTTTCTTGGGTGTCATCGTCATCTGCAACACGCCAATTTCATCCGCCAAATATTTCTGTTTGGTGTTAAAAAACAGGATTTCATCACCTCTTCTTATTGAGCCATTGAAAATTCTGAAATAAGCAATGACCCCACGAAACTGATTAAAAACCGAGTCAAAAATCATGGCCTGTAAAGGAGCATTCGTATCACCCTGAGGTGCCGGAATCTTTCTTACAATTTCCTCTAGCAGTTTATCCACACCCTGTCCTGTCTTACCTGAGGCATGAATGATTTCCTCCAATTCACAGTCGATTAAATCCAGGAATTGTTCGCTCACCTCATCAACCTGTGCACTTTCCATATCCACCTTGTTCAGCACAGGGATGATGGTCAAGTCGTGCTCCAGGGCTAGATATAAGTTCGAAATGGTCTGCGCCTGGATGCCTTGAGAAGCATCCACAAGGAGTAAAGCACCTTCACAAGCCATAATGGATCTCGACACCTCGTAGCTGAAATCCACATGACCAGGTGTATCTATGAGATTAAAAGTATATCTGTTGCCATCCTTGGCATCATAATACACCTGTACAGCATGACTTTTTATGGTGATTCCACGTTCTCTTTCCAAATCCATATCATCTAGTGCCTGATTTTGGAAATCCCGGTCAGAAATGGCATTGGTCATTTGAAGAATGCGATCAGAAAGGGTGCTCTTTCCGTGGTCGATGTGGGCTATAATGCAAAAGTTTCTTATGAATTCCATATCTTACAAAAGTAAGGATTTTATTACAACAAAAAGCCCGGCATTGTGATTATCCCGCTTGATTTTCAAGAGCTTTTACCCGGTCAATTTTACTGTATAGAACGAGCCGGTGGAAACTTTGTTCCCGCTGAATTGCAACATTTTTTGCGCCTGGCACAGTACGGAGATGGTCTTTTCGAGAGCATTCGCGTTGAGAACAGCAAAGCTCCCTTCCTCAGTTATCATCTAGATCGACTAAAAGCTTCTGCAAACACTTTAAAATTCAAAGTGGAGGATACGGTCTGGTCTCTTTGGGAGTTGCAACTGAAGCGCCTGACGCGACAATGGGATAAACCTATTCGACTCAAAATAGTCCTGACGCGCACAGGACCCGGTCTTTACACTCCTGAAAATAAAGAAGGCATATTGCTACTGAAATTTGAGCAACTGGAAGCTTTTAAAGTGGAACATGCCGGAGTACCCCTGACCATGGACAGAAACGAATTTCACGTCAATTCACTTGGTAATCATAAAAGCTGTTCGGCTTTGCCCCACGTCCTTTCCGGCATTCGCAGTGAGTCCTATGGGCGTTTACAGACGGTACAGCACCACATGTCCAGAGGAGTCATTGAAGCTCAATCTTCAAATATTTTCATGAGAATGGGCAATCAATTGGTCACGCCCCATCTTGCTTCGGGGTGCCTGGATGGCGTGATGAGGAAAGTCATCCTGGAATGGTGTCGGGAATTTGATCTAAACCCGTTAGAAAGAAAAGTTCTTCCCCCCGAGTTGGATGACGCTGACGAAATTATTATTTGTAATGCCATACATGGCCCGCTACCAGTGGTCAAATTTGAAAGGAGAAAACTTACTGATCATGCGCTGTGCGACAATTCAAGAAAACGATATTTCGAAGCATTTCACGGTGCTTCTTCCTGAAGCCAGGCCTGGAAGCACTCATTCTCATCCAATAGAAGATTTTTTTCCTCCGCTTCACCCTTTCTCATTTCAGAATGCATAACCACCATGATCATAGAATCTATGAACGGTTCCGGAGGCTGCCAAAAATTGCAGAGCACCAATTCATTCGGAAAATGCATTCTCAAATTACCAGCCATAAAATAGCCCCTTGTTACAAATCCGTTGTGCTCGATACTACGTATATCTAAACGCTGTTCCAGCCATTCAAAATCACAATGGGTGCGGTTGGTCAAGCCCAACAAAAGTTCTCCCTGGTTGCGTAAGGGGTGAAAAAAGAGCAAGAAAACCGCCCAGACACCCAACCAGCATATCAGTCCCTCTGGTTTCAACCCTGCAATTTCCTGCTTCAGCCAATAAACTAAGACGAAAGGAAGCAGTATCCACACCGGTTGCAACCAGCGAACATTGACATCACTGAGAAGCCCTGAAAAAATAAACGCTAACAGGGCTAATAATTGAATGAGAATAATCTGGGCAGGCAAAAAACTCTTCCAGGAAGGCATGCTTGTCAGGAAGGACCTCATCTTTTTCCTCGTCCAAACATAGACAAAAACCAGTATGACCAAGGGGAGAAGAATGGTTGTACTGTCCCCGAACAAATCTGAAAGCCCACTCCATACACTCCTCAAGTAGGACCTGGCTTCGGGCACCATATCAGCTGCCACCGATTGTTGGACTTCACTCCAGTGATCCAAAAGCCACAAGCCATGGGGGACAGTAAGAAGCGAACCGAGAAATAAACCTGCCCAAAGCTGAGGCTTCCTCAATTTAAGTCTGTATTCCCGATTCCATAAAATAAGGATACCCAGACTGAGTATAAAAATGGCGAAATTATACTTCGACAGCATGCCCAATGCTAAAGAGGCTCCCAATAAAAAAGCGTTGAGAAGACTTGTCTTTTCCAGGCATCTCAGAAATAAAAACA
>DATFJT010000050.1:0-5719 GCA_035269065.1 Saprospiraceae bacterium
CGCTGATGATACTGACAGATTATCCAAACATCCGCTCTTAACGTATGGAAACCATACCACGAATCACTATATACTTCATACATTAGAAGATGATGACATAATTATGGAAGTGAAAAAGTGCGACGAGCAGCTTCGGGCATGTCCGGGCGTTGACTTATCCAAATATTTTTCGGTTCCTTTTGGGGGAGAAGAAAACCTTACGCCTGCTCTAAGTAAAGTACTCATTGAACTTGGATATAAAGGGATACTTCTTAGTACAAATCGAATAAATAAGTTTGGCAGAATATCAAACTATAACGGCTTAAAGGTTGCAAACAGGTATTTAATGCCGGAATCAAAAGATGAGATGATTCAAAAGATAAATCATATGACCTACAGGGAGATCCGCTGATCATTCTGAATAAACATAAGGGCAAAATTTAATGAAAATAACGGTTGTTAATCGACATCGCAGTGATATAATGGGTGGAAGTGAAGTCCAGTGCGATTTTATTGCTTCTGAATTGGTTCAAAGAGGCCATGATGTCACTTACGTAGCTGTCAAAGGAAAGAAGAAGTACTATGATGTTAGTTATAAAGTACTACCATGTAAGAGTGAAGGGAGTGAAATTTTAGAGTCGATTGTGAAGAGCCGCCCGGACCTTGTCTACTGGAGATATCATAAAAATTTTATTTACGATATTTTTAAAAAACTTGATGAACTGAAGATTAAAATCATATTTGCTGTTTCAAGTGAGTACGACACGCATCGGTTTCTGTACAATAAAAAACAGTCACTGTATATCAATTTCCGCAAATGGCTACGAAACATTAATCAATTCAGGGGAATCCGTTATGTAGACGCTGTTGTGGTGAATAACGAATCTCACCTGAACAGACTGCCTGTTAAACGGCAGCAGTTTATACCTAATGGAATGACCGATGAGTATGTTTCTTTTAAGTGGAAAAGACCCTACTGCATCTGGATTGCCAATATAAAAAGTATTAAACGTCCGGAACTGTACATAGACCTTGCAAACCAGATTAAGGATGTTGACTTTTTAATGGTCGGAGCAATACAGGAGCAGAAGTATAATTGGGTGGAAGATGATGAAAATCTGCCTGATAACCTGCACTATCTCGGTCCAAAGTCACTTACTGAAGTAAATGGCATGATCAGGGAAAGTTTATTTCATATTCATACATGCATGGCAGAGGGTTTCCCTAATGTATTTATTCAGGCCTGGATTTTTGGAAAAGCATCGGTTAGTTACGGATTTGATCCATCCGGTTATATTGAAAAAGAAAATCTGGGAATGTGCTCAAATGAAAACAGCGAGCAGTTTTATAATGACGTAAAAGAAATGATTCAGAACGAAGAGTTGCGTGATAAAAAAGGGGCGAATGCTCAACTATTCGCAAACAAAATGTTTAGAATTGAGACCTCCGTTGGCTACCTTGTGGAGCTAGCTGATGAGCTCCTGAAAACATATTAGGTCTTTTTCGATTATGGTATATGAACTAAACAATTTAGTGAAAAAATATGCGTATTACGCAGAGGTAATAGGAGTAAAAAGAATATTTAGGTATCTGATTTTAAGGATTATGCGTCCATTAATATTGAAAAAGAATCAGATGATGCAGATGTATGATGAAAAATCATACGCAAGAAAAATATTTATTCGAAAACAAAAGAATAATATACCGGTTGGCAGTTTGCCCTACAGAGAGAAGATCGATGACTTTTATAAAAATTTTAATCTGAAAATAAACAGGTATTGGCACTATTGTTACTCATATACGAATGGCATTTACAGTGAAAATTATATTCCGGAACAAAACTTTTATCAGGATATTGAACCCGGTTTAAATCGGGCCGAGATGGTGGATGGCTACGATGATAAAAACCAATACGATAGATTATTTGATGGTGTAAAAATGCCGGTTTGCGCACTGAGATGCATTAATGGTATATATTATGATCATAATTACAATGCACTTAACTACACGGAAGAGATTCTTTCTACACTGGATGAACATGTTGAGTATATTATAAAACCATCATTGAAGTCTAAAGGCGGAAGAGATATTTTCAAAATAAAAAGAGCAGGCAGTTCGCTATATCTTGATGGTAAGGATGTTGGCATAGGGTCTATTATGGATGTTTACAGAAAGGATTTTGTAGTACAGCCATTTATTGAACAACATGAAAAGATTAAAGCTATATATCCCTGGTCCCTCAATACGGTTAGGGTCATGTCTTTACGTCTGAGTGGCAAAATTATTATTTGCTGCTCATTTATACGCTTTGGTAATTCCGGGTTATTTACAGATAATGTGGCTTCAGGAGGCATAGCCGTTGGTGTTTTGTCGAATGGCACAATTAGTGATTTTGCTGTAGACTCTTCTTTTCGAAAATATGACAAACATCCATATACCGGCCGTTCATTTAAAGGTCTGGAAATACCAAATATCAATGAAATTTATAAGCTTGCTAAAACTCAGCATCAACGTCTTCATTATTTTGATCTTGCTTCCTGGGACGTAGCAATCGGAGTGGATGGTGAGCCCATTTTGATTGAAGTAAATTTGAATGAACAGGATATAAACTATCTTCAGCTGGTTAACGGGCCTCTTTTTGGGGAGCATACTCATAAAGTCCTTGAGAAAGTATACCTCTCTAAGCATCAAGGATTTTCAAGCACAAATTAATTAACTTACGTTTTGATGAATGTAAATAGTTCGTTTAACAAAGTAGCCAACGACTATCTGCATTATGGGTATTTACCTCCGGATACTCTTCCTGAATTCATAAAAAAAGGTCTCAAAAAAAATGATAAGGCTGTATATTCAGCTGCTTATTTGAGCTCTCTTTTAGATCGAATTTTCAACGATTCCGTAGAGCATTTTTCCGGGAATGGATATTGTATTGTACCTGTAAGCGGTGGATGGGATAGCCGGATACTGCTTGGGTTGGCACTGGAAAATTTTCCTTCAAACCAGATTAAAACGTATAGTTTTGGGACCAGAGGCCAGCTCGACTTTGATCTTGGTAAAAAATTGTCTAAAAAGGTCGGTGTTGAACACGTTGAATTTGATCTTTCGAAGATCGAGTTAACGTTTGAAGAATTAAAGAAATCAGTTCAAAAATCGCCATGGACCTATGTTCCCGATGCGTTTTTTAATTCGTACTGCTACATAAAAATGGCGGGAAACGAAGATATTATATTAAGCGGTTTTATGGGTGATCCACTTACAGGCGGCCACACCTATAAAAAAAACGGAGCGGATATACCTGGCTATTTCGCCAAAAGTCAATCAGTTGTAAAGAATCACAGGTTAACGCAAAGTGATTACAATCCAACCGAATCACTGCCTGAAACTTTCTCAGCGAGTACTTTTTTAAAGCACGAACAACTAGACCTGGGAGTGAGACAGGCAAACTGCATCGTGCCTATTATATCCTCGAAGAACTCTTGGGACCAATGGGGAACTTCGCTTGGATTTGCAGAGGGAACAAATGCAGAAATAATTACTCCGTTTGCACATAAAGAGTGGATCCGATACTGGCAACATGCCCCTGAAAATGAGAAAAAGGAAAGGAGGTTATATTTAAAACTTCTTGAGAGAAAATTCCCGGTTTTGGCTTCTCTTCCCGCTAAAGATTTTTATGGTGCGAAAAGGCAAAACGATTACCGGTATAAGCTGAACAGAAAAAAATATCATGGCAAGATGATTCTTAATCGAAATTTTCCAAAGATATTTCCGATCCCCAGGCTGATGATGAACTATCTTGATTATGATACAATTTTTCGCAGACGGGATGATTATATTAGCATTCTGAATCAGGCGTTCTCTTTTTTAGATGAGACTCCGGTATCAGACTGGATAAATTTTGATGAACTACAGAACAACCATCGATCTTACAGACTAAATCTGTCGAAAGAATTTCTTCTGCTTATCGGGCTTGCACTCAACCTAGAAGTTGCCGATGAAGAATAGAAATTTTACGTTATGCACTTTCAATTAGTGAAGACCATACAGGATGGAAAATTACTCTAAAGATGTTACAGTTATCGTTAGATCTGCCGGGGAGCGAACTGAAAAAGTGTGTGAAAAATTAATTCTTGAACAGGGAATTCAACCAACAGATCTTTTTGTGGTTAGAGAAGTGCCCTTTTCGAAGGCAATGAAAGTGTCATTCGAGAAGGGAATTCGTCAAGGCAAAAAATGGACTCTCTGTATTGATGCAGATGTACTCCTAAGAAGAGATGCTATCCGGACAATGGTAGAGCTTGCAGAAAAGCAGCCTGACCGTGTATGTGAGGTACAGGGACTGGTAATGGATAAGTTTTTTTCAGGCCCCAGGGAAGCCGGAAACCATCTATACAGAACATCACTGCTGAAAAAGGTGATTGGGCACATTCCCAGGGAAGGCACAGACATACGGCCGGAAACACACGCGTTGAATCGTATGAAAGAAGATGGATACAACTGGGTAAATTTACCTTATATCGTAGGAATTCATGATGATGAACAGTATAATTTTGATATTTACAGAAAAGCCTTCGTACACGCAGTTAAACATCTTCAGTATGCCGATTTGTTTATTCCCCACTGGAAAAAAAATGCACATTTAGATCAGGACTTTGAAGTAGCGCTTCAGGCATTTTCCGACAGCATCAGAAACAGTGACGATGTTTTTATAAATCGCTCGCAGAATCTATATAAGGACTATTTTGATCAAACCGGTTTTGATGAAAAAGGTGTCCTGAAGGATGCAGTTTATTCCTCAGAGTTAGTGGATGAAAGGATTCAAAACTGGAAGATTGATCAAAAGTACTATGATCACTTTCCAGACAGGCTGGGAATGGACACTCAGAAGGATGTTTTCATTAGAAAAATAAAATCCAGTTATCACAGCAGAGGCGCCTTAAAGACATTGATTTTAACGGTTAGCAAGGGAATGGAAGAATTGGGTAAGAAAATTGGAAGTCGTATTCCTGAATAACAAAATGCCAGCTTGCAACCGTTTATCAAAAATTTGATGATGATGCAGAGTAAAAGTATAGTTTTTGTTTTGGCAGCTTTACCATCCGGTGGAGCTGAACGTGTTGCAAGCACATTGATAAATCATTGGCATCAGCTGGGGTGGAAAATCACTCTCATTATTGGCCATGGAAAGGAGAGTGATTTTTATCAACTGCCAGAGGATATTGATCGTATTATAATTCCTGCGGGTAGTCCTTCCGGATCTAAAATTGTAGCACTATACAAAAATATTCCCTACCTGGTTAAATTAAGAAGAGCACTGAAAAGTGTAGAGAGCTCAACTGTGCTCTCTTTTCTGACCCGAACCAATATTCACACATTGCTGGCTTCTTTAGGATTAAAAAAGAGAGTCATCATTTCTGAAAGAAATGATACAACTCGGGAAGAACATCCATGGCCGTGGCCCTTGTTACGGAAATGGTTCTACAATAGTGCCGATATGGTAACTGCCAATTCAGAAATTGCGGTAGAAGGGATGAGAGACTACGTTCAGAATAAAAAGCTTGTGATCGTTCCCAACCCCGTTCTATTGCCTGCAGATCAGGCAAAACCCTCCCGGTCAAAGCTGTTATTGAACGTCGGCAGACTGGTTCCCCAAAAAGCGCAGCATTTACTTATTGAGGCTTTTTCAATAATTAGGGCGAGGGGAATTGAAGGCTGGGGTCTTCAAATTCTGGGGGAAGGTGAA
>DATFJT010000051.1:0-3088 GCA_035269065.1 Saprospiraceae bacterium
GGAGTCTCGTGCGGGAATGGCAGTGGTATCTCTGGTTATTATAGGATTGTTGGGATCATCAGGATTCGCCACTTCATCCAGTTTAAGATTATAAAAAACCCCGTAAGTGAGGGTATCCTTTAATTTCTCAAAGCTATCTGCAAAATCTCCACCAGTAATGGCACGATAATGCTCTTGGGCTTGCCTGATATCCATCAATTTTTGGACTACGGCATCTTCCCTCTTCTCTTTTTCTTCCTTAAATTTTATCGGCTCAGCTATACCTGCATACAGAAGGTAAATCAAAGCTAAAATGACAAGGACTAAAATGACATTGATGATTGTTCTCATAATTCCCATTTGGCACCTCACAATTATAAGGCATTTTCACAATTCCCTGAAGAAATTGATGTATAAATTAAATTAAATTTGATTCGTAAACCATGCATTCTAAGAGAATCAAACTATTGAAAATCATGGAGAAAAGCAGAAATGGTTACCTATTGGCCATAGAATCCTCATGTGATGACAGCTCTGCCGCCATTTTCAAAGGGAGGCAGCTTCTGTCTAATATCATCAGCAGTCAACTGGATCATCGAGATTTAGGTGGCGTGGTCCCTGAATTGGCCTCCAGAAAGCATCTAGAAAACATACAGCCGGTGGTAGAGCAAGCCCTAAAAAAGGCAGGGATAGGAAAATCCGAGCTTAAGGCCATCGCCTACACCCAAGGACCTGGTCTCCTTGGTTCACTGCTCGTGGGTGCTGGCTACGCCAAAGGATTAGCACTATCTCATCAATTACCGCTGATTGGAATTCATCACATGGAGGCTCACGTATTGGCACATTTTATCGAAGATCCTCATCCCAGATATCCCTTTTTGTGTTTACTTGTCAGTGGTGGGCACACGCAACTGGTGATCATGCATGATGCTTTTGAAATGGAAGTTGTCGGAAAGACCATAGACGATGCTGCGGGAGAAGCCTTCGATAAAACAGGAAAAATTTTGGGGCTTCCCTACCCTGCCGGGCCGGAAATCGATCGCCTGGCTCAAAAAGGAAAAGCACGATTTAAGTTCACAACTCCAAGTGTGGATGGACTTAATTTCTCTTTTAGCGGCCTCAAAACCTCCATTTTGTACTTTTTAAGAGATGAGAAAAAGAAAAACCCTGATTTCATTGAGCAAAACCTGACAGACATTTGTGCTTCAGTACAAAAGACAATCGTAGACTACCTTTTACTGCAGTTGGAAAAGGCCATGGAACAATATGGACTGGATCGAGTCGCCATTGCCGGAGGCGTGTCGGCTAATTCGGAATTGAGGCGCCGAGTACAGGGATTGAAAAATATAGGCGCCGAAGTATTTATACTGCCTATGAAATACTGTGTGGACAATGCAGGAATGATTGGGATGGCAGGTGTTTTCAAATGGGAAAAGGAAATGTATACAACGCTTGATGCACCCGTATTTACAAAATGATATTGGTAGAAATAAAAAAGGGCCGTCACAATGACAGCCCCTTGTATGATTTTCTAAGGATTACGTGGTTATGATATTTCAACATTAACCGCGTTCAATCCTCTTCTGCCCTCTTCAACTTCAAAAGAAACCTTGTCTCCTTCGTTTAGTGAATCAACATTCAAACCGTTGGCATGAACGAAGACGTCTTTGCCGCCATCGTCTGGAGTTATAAATCCATACCCTTTACTCTCATTAAAAAACTTAACTGTACCTGTACTCATTGTAAAAATTAAAATTGTAAATAGGCGCGTCAAAAACATAATGACGCTACCACAATACAAATAACGGCATTACTTCGAAAAAAATTCTAAAAACCAGAGATTTATTTATTTTTTGTAAATTCTGAATTGAGTAAATTATAAGGATATATCGATAATATTGAATATAAATATGCTCATAGTGTGCGCGTGTTGAGTATTTAATTGCTTTTAATGTCTATATAAAAATATAATAATGCCCAAAATAAATTAGTTGTCTGTGAACTTTCTGATGATTTTCTTTTTCAACTCCGTGAATTCTTCTTCCGTAATGACTCCTTTTTCTTTTAGCGCTGCTACTTTTTCAATTTCTTCTATGAGATCAAAGTCTTTTATTGTTTCAGCACTATGTCCCTCTTGAGCTTCAGGTGAAGCATCTAAATCAACTTCTCTGTGTCCTTCTTTCTCACGAATCATATCCTCTGTGATTTCCTCTTTGGTTTTTTTCTTCCATTGCCGGGCCACTTCCTTACCCTTCTCAAACTGTTCATTGTAAAAGCCCTTTATAGACTCCGGGTCAAAGTCCAGAATGGTGCCACCGGATTCAAAATGCTGGATAAATACCTGGCCCAAAGCATATGTACTTGCCCCTGCGAAAACCGATAAGGCAGCTCCACCAACTATAGATCCAAATCCCGGGATCATTTTAACAAGACTTCGCGCACCCATCCTGGAAATAGTAGTAGTCGTGAGGGATGTAACAATCGCTTTCCCACGAGTCTCTTTGAAATCCAGTTCATAAACTCTGCTGATTTGACGTATCATATCCAATTGAAGGGCGGTAATAGCCAATACATCGGCAGCCATAATGGGGATTAAACCAGCCCCCATGCTCCAGATGACATGATTTTTTACAATGGTATTGCTGTGGCTCCGTTTCTTAGATTGCTCTTTTTCGCTCATTTCTCTTTTTTGATAGTAAATATGGTATTGGCTGTGTTGTTCACAAATTCTGGCGCATACATGCTTTGAATCTGGCTGATCCCAGAATGCAGCGTTCCTTGCTGTTCAACAAAGAACTCGTATTCATATGAATGAGTTCCGCGGGAAACATGCTCAATGTAAAGGGCCTGATGGTCTGCGTAGTTAGCTGAATAATGCGGATTGGGGCGCCAGCTATATCCGCTCAAACGTTTTGTAGGTTCAAATCCAACGGCCCGATTGTGTTTGATTACAATGAAATCCATGGGCCTGTCAGCAGTCAATTTTAATTCCACCAGTATTTTATCTCCTGGTTTCATTTCATTTGCTTGTATTCGCTTCAGCCCATCAATCGTCACCTCACTGTAATTGACTTCCATAGCCAGGGGTAGCGAGGAATCACCTTTCTCA
>DATFJT010000052.1:0-7704 GCA_035269065.1 Saprospiraceae bacterium
CCGGAGTTTTCTTTTTCCTGGGCTTGATGTCCAAGGAGAATACCATTACTTTTTTGGCAGTTATACCGCTTTCCATTTATTTTTTTCGTGGTAGAAATTTGAAGCCGTCCCTGCGCTCAATTGTTGGACCGCTTTTGGCTACACTCGTCTTCCTGGGAATTCGATTCTCAATACTCGGAAGCAGTTTCGGAGAAGCACCTTTGGAGTTGATGAACAATCCCTTCCTCAAATGGACTGGGGATTCTTATGTGAGCATGGGCTTTTTAGAAAAATGGCCTATGATTCTTTACAGCCTTGGCATGTATTTGTGGTTGTTTATTGTACCACATCCCCTTTCTCATGATTACTACCCGCTTGAGATCCCACCTACTTCATTTTCTGATCCTGTGGTTCTTTTGAGCCTTCTTGCCTATATCTTTCTCGTCACAGGCGTAATTTATTTCTGGAAACGTAAATCATGGCTGAGTTTTGGCTTACTTATTTTTCTGGCTTGTCTCTCTATTGTTTCCAACGTCGTTTTTCCGGTTGGTACCAATATGTCGGAACGTTTTTTATTTATGCCGTCAGTAGGGTTGAGTATTGTAGCCGGGGGTGCTATAATGCAATTGAGGAACAAAGGAGCCCTGATCATTACCTTAATTGTTTTAATTACCACGCTGTTCTCCATTAAAACGATTAGCCGTAATGCTGTATGGAAGGATAATTTCACCTTGTTTACGACAGATGTTAACACGTCTGAAAACAGCGCCAAATTACAGAATGCTGCCGCTGGTGCCCTCATTGACCACTCTGTAAAACTCGAAGAAGCTGAGAAAACATCAGCGCTTTTACGCGCCATCGATCACCTGAAAAAAGCAAAAGAGATACACCCGACTTACAAAAGCCCCAATTTATTGCTGGGTAATGCTCACTTTTATCTCGAGCAGTATGAGAAAGCCATTGGTTTTTACAAAAAGGCCCTGGCCCAGGACCCTGGCTTTGCTGATGCCAGCCTCAACCTGGCACTCAGTCATAGGGCTTTAAATAATTTCGATGAATGTATTGCCCTGCTAGAGGCCATGGATGGCGAGCCAAGAGTGGCCCAAAAAGCAAAGGCACAGCTCCTCCTGAGCTATGAAGAGGCGGGTAAGGCCATGGGCCAAAAGGGCCAACTCAACAAGGGATTCGACTATTTTCAAACGGGCCTAAAAAGGGGAGGAGACCCGGCAAAATTCAATTATTTTCTTGGTATCACCTCGGCGCAATTGGGGAATTTAGTGGAAGCAAAGCAATATCTGGAAGAGGCAAAAACACATCCCATGGATTTAGACAATCAACAAAATGTGGAGACAGCACTTGCCAGGGTTATTTCGGATTTGAAAAAAGCAGAAGGGAATGAGTGACTACGCATTGAGGAGCCTAACCACATTTTTGATGATTTTTCTGACACATCTCCCCTTCTCGAATGAGGGTACAGAGATGGAGGCGAATCGGCTTGAAATGGAACGTTTCCTATGGGTGGATAGCGTGCTTACAGAAATGAGTCCACGTGAGAAAATTGGACAATTGCTCATGTTGCGGGCACATTCTGATCTCGGGGAGGCGCATGTCAGCGCCTTGAAAAGGCAAATGCGTGATTTGGAACCCGGTGGCATTTGCTTGTTCCAGGGGACTGAGATTGGACATAAGCGTCTTGTCGAGGACATGCAAGGATTGTCTTCTAGCCCCCTTTTCGTGAGTATTGATGCCGAGTGGGGCTTAAATATGCGCCTCAAAGAAGTGGATCCTTTCCCTAAACAAATGAGCTTAGGAGCATTAAATAATCCTGAGATTCTTCGGGATATGGGCCGTCTGATGGCAGAGGAGTGTCAAGGTATCGGAGTGAATTTCAATTTCGCCCCAGTAGTAGACGTCAACAACAATCCGGCCAATCCGGTGATCAATTACCGTTCCTTTGGAGAGGATCCAGAAAGAGTAGCCTCCCTTGCAGAAGAACTCTATAAAGGTATGTCGGAAGGTGGCATGATGGCTTGTGCCAAACATTTCCCTGGTCATGGAGATACTCAAATTGATTCTCACAAGGATCTCCCGGTCATTGATAAAT
Organism: Saprospiraceae bacterium; assembly: GCA_035269065.1. Lineage (GTDB taxonomy): Bacteria > Bacteroidota > Bacteroidia > Chitinophagales > Saprospiraceae > DATFJT01. The sequence continues at coordinate 2,084 of DATFJT010000052.1, forward strand.
CCATTGAACAATTGAGGTCAACAGAACTAGTGCCCTTTAATCGGCTTATTCATTCTGGCGTTCCGGCCATAATGACTGCTCATTTGCATCTGCCAAAACTGGACGCTGCTCCTGACCTGCCGGCCAGTTTGAGTTCTACAATAGTGCAGTCCATTTTACAGAAAGACATGAACTTCCGCGGTTTGGTAGTTACGGATGCTCTCGAAATGAAGGGAGTACGGAAACATTTCAGTAATGGAGAAATCGCTGTCAAAGCTTTTAAAGCGGGTTCACATATCCTACTGTTGCCCGAGGATCCATATGAAGCGGCCAACGCCCTCGAGCGGGCGCTTCAGAGTGGTGAAATTGATATGGAAACATTGAATCGGAGGGTTTCACGCATTTTATACTACAAGCATAAATTCATTATTAGCAAAGAGGAGCAGAACGCTGACAGCACCAATTTAAAATTGCGTAAGCAAAAACTTTTTAGAAAAATAGCGAAACAGAGTATTTGCTTGCTGAAGAATAGTGAAAATATTTTGCCCTTGAGCAATGACTATGCCAACGTACACCACCTGGCTCTTGGGGCCTCAGCAAACAACGCATTCACACTGCAACTATCGAGGATTGCGGATTTGGCAAGCAGTAACAACAAATTGAACCCTGATGAATTTAGCGTAAAAGAGCTTTATCCTTCGCCCGACAAGGAGGATTTGATGATCGTTTCCCTTCACATGGAAAATCAAAAGCCATCCAGTAATTATGGTATATCGGACCGCTTGATTCAAGAATTGGTTGAGTTGGACAGGCGTTGTCGATTATTGGTGGTTTATTTTGGAAATGCATATGGTTTGCGCAGCCTGACAGGCTTTCCCAGCCTGGTGATGGGGCAGGAAGCCCTGGATTCATACATGAGAGAAACAGCCAATGCCGTTTTCGGTTTCTCCGGATTTCAAGGAGTGTTGCCGGTTTCATTGGGAGAGGGTTTTTCAGCAGGTGCCGGATTGACCCTGGATAAGCAATATCATCTTGAATACAGCAGAGCGCATGAGCTGGGCATGCACCAGGACCAGCTGGATAGCATCACCCTTCTTCTGAGAAAGGGGGTTCACTCCAGGGCGTTTCCTTCTGCTGTGGTTTTGGTGGCGAGAAAAGGGGAAATAGTATATCATCATGCCGAAGGGCATACAGATTACCGAAAAAATACTCCAGTCAGACGTAATTTTATGTATGATTTGGCCTCTGTGACCAAGGTTGCTGCTACAGGACTGAGCCTCATGAAACTAGTAGATCAGGGAAAGCTTTTTTTCGATCAAAAATTGGGAGCTGTATTGACTGAAGCCAGGGGCACCAATAAAGAAGACCTTACTATTGGAGACATCATGCAACACAGGGCCGGACTGAAGCCCTGGATACCATTCTATGAAAATACAGTGCAGCACAAGAAATGGAATAAGGTTTTAGCAGATCCAGTTTACTATTCTGATACCCCCAAGCCCGGTTTTGAAATACCGGTCGATGGACGTCTTTATCTGCGCAATGATTTTCGGGACAGCATTTTTCAGCAGGTTTGTGATTCTGAGTTATTACCGGATAAAGATTATGTATACAGCGACCTGGGATTCATGTTGTTGATGAGAGTAGTTGAGGAAATTTCAGGAATGCCATTCGACGATTTCTTCGAGGAGAAAATTGCCAGACCCTTGAATTTGGAACACTGTTTTTTCAAGCCTTCAGAGAAACCATTACAAGCTGTAATACCACCTACCGAGGAGGACGACTATTTTAGAGGCGGTCGGATACAGGCACATGTACACGATATGGCAGCTGCCATGCTTGGAGGTGTAAGTGGTCATGCAGGGCTTTTCGGAAATGCCTATGATCTGGCAAGCTTGATGCAAATGCTCCTTAATGGCGGCCAGTTAGGATCTCAACGTATGCTCTCAGACTCTGTTATTTCCTCTTTTACCCGCAGGTATGATGATACACGCCGAGGATTGTGTTTCGACATGAAACAACTGGATGACAATAAGAAGCTGAACATTCATAAACTGGCCTCTGATCGATGCTTTGGGCATTTTGGATTTACGGGTACTGCTGTGTGGGTAGATCCGGAATGTGACCTTATTTATATTTTCTTATCCAACAGGACCTATCCGGATATGCAAAATGGCAGAATCAATACTATGGATATCAGGAATAGAATACAAGGGATGATCTATCGTTCAATGACGGATGAGTATGAAACTTGAGTACCGCATTGCCAAAAGATATCTTCTTTCAAATAAAAAAAGCCAGGCCATCAATTGGATATCAATTATAGCTGTCCTTGGCATTGCTATTGGGAGCTGCTCTACAGTACTTGTGGGATCTGTATTCAATGGGTTGGAAGAGGTCATCATGGGTATGTTCAATGATTTTAACCCGGACATCAAAATACTGCCAGCACAGGGGAAAAAGTTTTCTGAGGAGGACATTAACTGGGAGGATCTAAAAACTGTGCCTGGAGTGGCCTCTGTTAGCAGGGTGCTCGAAGAAACGGCGATTTTTGAATACAATGAAAAGCGCGACTTTGGGGTGCTGAAAGGGGTAGATGAGGAATTTCGTTCGGTTGTCAATATGGAGAATTTCCTCAGAGAAGGGGAGTTTCGTCTCAAGGACAATGATAAGAGTACAGCCCTGGTATCTACACCACTTGCCGCCAAAGTAGGGCTCAACATTCAAAATCGCTATGAGCCAATACAGATTTACATGAAACGTAAGCAGAGGAGCTCATTGGATAAGGCTTTTTCTGTTTGGCCCCTCACTCCTGTTGGTCGATTTGATCTCTCAAGTGATGAAAATTACAAGATGGTTATTACAGAGCTCAATAAAGCCAGAAGCATATTGGGTTTGCCAAATGCATTGAGTGCTGCCGAGGTAAAACTGATCCCTTCCGCAAACCATGATGAGGTGCAAAAAAGGATTCAAACTCTGCTTGGATCAAAGTTTTTGGTTGAGGACCGAGAAGAGCAAGAGCGCGCATTTCTCAAGTTAATGAATATAGAAAAATGGGTAGGGTTTGCTATTCTCAGCCTGACATTGCTCCTGATTTCTTTCAATATGATCGGAGCCATGTGGATGATCGTTCTGGAAAAAGAGGTAGATATTTCTGTGTTGAAGGCTTTGGGCTTATCGGATGCGTCAGCTCGAAAAATATTTCTCATCCAGGGATTGATCATGAGCCTGACAGGTTTGATATTTGGCTTTGCCATGGCAGTGATCTTGTACTATCTGCAAGAGAACTTTGGATTGATTCGATTGGATACATCTATGCCCTCCCAATACTATCCTGTAGAATTAAGTTGGACAGACTTTATACCGATCACGATTGTTGTGCTAATTTTGGGCTTTCTTGCAGCACTTCCTGCTGCACAAAGGGCCTATCAGCTAAGTCGATTGAGCCTGGCAAGGATTTAACTTATGGAAGACTGGAAATTGGATTTTGAGTGGTTAAGAATACGTCATGAGATCAAGGATAAATTTAAGCGAAGTGATTTACCTGACTTGAACGCTGTTCTCTTCCTTATAGGCATCAATGAGTTGGGCAATTTTAAGGATAAATTTACTAAAGAAGAGAAACAAGATCTTATGCATGTCGCCGTTTGTAAACTTTTGAGCCAGGATGGACATTATGAATTTACCGGTCGTGACGAGCAAGGTTGGCCTCATTATCAACTGAGAAAGAAAATGGATGCCAAAGGCGTGAAAGAGCAAGAAAATATTATCATTAAGAACATTATTAAATATTTTAATCAAACAAATCATTTATGAGAATTTTATTCATTTTGCTAAGTGCATTCATGATATTTGCCTGCTCCTCCAATGGACAGATAGAAAACATGGAAGAAGGCTACACATATGCAAAAATCAGCACGGACAAAGGAGATATTTTTGTAAAACTTTACAATAGTACGCCCGAACACCGCGATAATTTCATCAAGCTGGCCAAAGAGGGTTTTTACGACAGTACTCTATTCCACAGAGTGATGAACGAATTCATGATTCAGGGTGGCGATCCCGACAGTAAAAACGCTGCTCCGGGTCAACAACTTGGACAGGGCGGCCCCGGCTATACTTTACCTCCTGAATTTGGAAAAATTCATAAAAAAGGGGCACTGGCAGCAGCACGAAAAGGCGATCAGGTCAATCCTGAAAAGGAATCAAGTGGATCACAGTTTTATATCGTGCACGGAAGAAGCTATTCACCTGAGGAGTTGAGCCAATTGGAGAATGATATGTCTACGAGGGCAGTCATGGGAAAGGTCAACGAATACTTGATGAAAGAGGAAAATAAGTATTTACTTGACTCTATCCAGCTATACAGTGAAGCAGGGAACCAGGAAGCGCTGCAAAGTATGCAGGATAGACTAATTAATCAATTGAAAGAAGAAGGAGATGACTTTTCCTTTAGTGAAGAGCAATTGGAGATTTATACTTCAGTAGGAGGGGCTCCCTTCTTGGATGGAGATTATACTGTATTCGGGGAAGTAGTCAAAGGCTTGGAAGTTGTGGACTCCATCGCAACCACAGAGGTTAATAAACAAACAAGTCGCCCTGTTCAGGACATTGCGATGAAGGTGGAAATTATAGAATAGTAGAGTCTGGTTTCATAACCGAACAGATTGAAATTATATACAGAGGTGTATGGATTTAAATCCATACACCTCTGTACTTTTTACATACCGGCAATTTCCTTTATCTTCTCATCAAGCTCATATTCATCTCCTGGCACATAAGCACTATGTGAGTAGACAATTTCACCTTCTTTATTGAGAATAAAGGTCTGAGGAATGGCTCTAAAGCTCATAGCGTTTTGTAAGTCCTGCTTTACATCAGAAAGGATTTCATACTCCCACTGTTTTTGCTGCACGATAGATTTGACCTTTGGCAGTCCCCGAGCATCGTCTGTTGTTATGGCCAATAGTTCCAGGTCGTATTTTTCTTTCCACTCAGGATAAAAATCCATTAAGGCGTCTAATTCTTTTTTGCAGGGCGAGCACCAGGTGGCCCAAAAGCTCATGATGGTGATCTTGCCATTCTCGGCATAATCCTGAATATTTACTGTTTGACCCTCAAGTGTTCTTAGCTCCACAGACGGAACGGTTTTTTGGGCGAACAAAAATGAAATGCTCGTAATTAGTGTGATGGTGATCAAAAACCGCAGCATACTCTTATTTTTAATGATTAAACGTGGAAGTTAAAATAGAAAAAGTCCTTGATTTCTTTTTAATTTGGTCCTTCTTTAACTTTCTATTAACCATGGCTCATCAGCTTTTCACATCCATTAAGGTACTTCTTGTCGGATGTCTATTGACCTCTTCGATGTCTGGACTGGCTCAGGAGAAGGGACAGCTTTCAGGTGATTTGCAGTTTTTCGGTAATCTTTTTCTGCGAGATTCTGCTATCGGCGCTTTTGGTTTTCCACAGTATGAGGAACAATTCGTGGGTTCCGATGTCTGGCTGAATCTCACTTATGCTTATGAAGGTTATGAATTGGGTTTGAGGTTTGATGCCTTCAATAATTCCAATTTGAGAAACCCCTCTGGTTCTTTTACAGGGCAGGGCATCGGTCGTTGGTATGTCAAAAAACAGCTGGA
>DATFJT010000053.1:0-2110 GCA_035269065.1 Saprospiraceae bacterium
TCGAGGCACAGTCTTCCGCTATCATAATTTTGAGAATACCGTGCTGAATAAAGTGGCCGAACAATTGGAGCGCTTTAGGCCGGACGACTGGCAGGAGCTTACTGAATGGATTCGTACCCTGACCAGAGATGGCGAGCGTGAAATGGTCGACCTCTACCGATTGATCAAAGATTATTACTATTCCCCGCATATGGGCGGCTCGATCAGCATAAAAAAAGTACTGCCCGCAGTTTTGACCGAAAGTGCGTTTTTACAGGCTAAATATTCTCAGCCATACAGTGGACTGTTCCTTAAGGATAAAATTTTTTACCATAAGGATCCACAGGCTGAAAAAGCGATGAGTCCCTATCGACTATTGAATGCTGTCGGTCATGGCATTCCGGATGCGGATAAGGCCGAAGATCTTTTAGCCAATACTGACGAAGTGATCGCTGATGGGGGCACCGCTATGATGGCTTGGAGCCGCCTGCAGTTTAATGATATGCCAGATGGGGAACGTCGAGCTATTCTTCAGTCACTGTATGAATATTGCGAACTAGATACGCTGGCGATGGTGATGGTGGTGGAGTATTGGATAAATCAAAAGTAAAATCAAAAAAGTTTTAAAATGAATGCTAAATTAATTGCTGAAAAAGCATACGACTACCTTTTAGAAGGATGTAACGGAGAAAAAGAGAAATTAGACTATTATTTAGAGTATTATAAATATTCAAAGGTCTCGAGTCTTAAAGGAGTGTTCCGCGAGATGCTGCATCATGCAACGCAAAAACAAGGCTCGCCCAAGTTTATTGGAGGAATAGAAAATCTAGAGGCGGTTTTATTTTCATTCAATCCAAAAGAGGTTGTCCAAGTCTATGGAAAATGGGATAAAGTGTTTGATGCTATTGCAGAAAGTGATTATGTAACTCCATCGAAAATGGACAGAGAAAACAATAGAAACACTTGGGTTCAATTTTCTAAAACTATTATGGCTATTGCTAGATTTCTTGATCGTTTTGATCAATATGAAGAGTTTGAAAAGTATGTGAATCAGTTCTTGGTAAAAGAGAATCCTGATTTACAAATTGGCTTACCTTTGAGTATTTCTAGTGAAATTCACGGTTATGGGTTCGCTTTGGCATGTAGTTTTCTAAAAGAAGTTGTGTCACCAGGGTTCATAAAGCCAGATACCCATGTAAATTATATTGCGGTGAACCTAGGTATAGCAGATCAAGGTGATTCTGATTATAGGATTTATTCAAAACTTGTGGCATTTTCAGAAGAGGCCAATAAAGAGCCTTACTGGATAGATAGGGCTTTCTTTCTCATTGGCAGGGGGAGTTTTTTTAAAACAAAAAGATATCCGAACGAGGATACAATTAATTGCTCCAAAACCGAATTCGTTCAAATAATTAAAAATATAAGTAAGTAATATGGAATTGAAGATCCTTCATTTCTCCGACCTACATTTAGGCATGCAATTCAGTAATTATGGTGAAGCGGCAGAAGCTCTGAAAGAAGCCCGGTATGAAACCCTGGATCGACTCATCAAAATAGCGAATGATGAAAATTGTGATCTGATTGTTATTGCAGGAGACCTTTTTGATAGGGTGAGCATGAAAAAAGCGGATGTAATCAAGGCAATGTCATCCATCAATAAGTTTGAAAATGGACATGTACTGATTCTACCAGGGAATCACGACTTTTTCAGAAACGACAGTAATCTTTGGAGATATGTAATGGATGCAAAAGAAGAACATGTTACGGTTTTAGCAGAAAAGACCCCCTACCAACTCGAGGATTATGATGTAAGCGCTACCATCTATCCGGCACCTTGCTTCAGTAAGCATTCCTCTGAAAATGAGATCGGCTGGATAAACGAAAGTGAAGTAGGTGGCAACACTATAAATATAGGTGTTGCGCACGGCAGTCTTAAGGGGGTAGCTCCGGATCTGAATGATGAGCATTTTCCAATGACCAGAGAGGAATTGGATATTCCTGATATTAATGTTTGGTTATTGGGGCATATTCATATTCCATGGCCTGAGAAACCGAGCCCGAGTGATAAAATTATGTATTCAGGTATTCCTGAGCCCGAGGATATGAATTGCACACACAAAGGAACTGCCTT
>DATFJT010000054.1:0-7362 GCA_035269065.1 Saprospiraceae bacterium
CTTTCACGGAGGTGGACGTAAAGGTGGAAGTCACAAGGGAGGAGGCCGAAAAGGTGGTGGACGCAAAGGAGGGGGTAGAAAGCCCAGGAATAAGAGGTAATAGCTGGCTTTGTCATTTTACCGGTTGTATCTGACTCAAAAAGAAAGAAGGCGAGACCTCTCATCCCGCCTTCTCAAATCATTGGAACCTTGTATCAAAAAGTATAGTTCAATTTGGCCATGATATTGCGCCCGGGAGCAAAAATCGCTGCCTGACTTCCCCTGACTGACCTGTTGAGATGCTCATAATAGTGGGCGTCAAATAAATTCTGCACACCTGCTGTCAGTGAGAATTGCTCATTGACCTGGTATCTGAGATTGACATCTATCAAGCTGAATGATGGAGTCGCCGTCTCCCCAAATTCATTTGATACGCGGGACTGTTCCAACACATACCGGAAATGAAGTTCAGGCTGCAGGCGATGCTGAAGATAACTCCCCGCAAGTGTATACCTCATATCCAGGGGGGCGATTTCCGGCAATGGCTCATCGCGCTGCAAATCCTGCCCGTATGTATACGCAATGCCAAGTCGGTGAGACAAACCAGCCATCAATGCCTGATTCCAGCTTAGCTCAAATCCTGTTTTGAATGCTTCATCGATATTCGTGAATTGTCTCACTCCGGGACTCATGGGCAATCTCGGCGTCAGACCGGTATCGATCACTGACGAGATGTAATCCTGCAGATAGGCGGCATAGATATCCAAATTCAATAGTGAATTGGTTCCCAATTGCCACCGCAGATTTACATCGGCCTGGTAATTCACTTCGGGCTCCAGTTGCGGATTCCCCAGCATTTCAAATGGATCCTGCCCTACAGGGAAGTAGTTGATGAATCGCTCCGTAAGACTGCCACTTCTCTGTGCCCTTGCCAACCAAAGGCCGAGTTGTAGCTTCTCATCGAACGCTTTCAACATCCCCATGCTGATGCTGGGATTGATCTGGGTTTCATTGGTTTCGGCGTATACATTGGTGAATTCGTCAGCGGCGCGATCGATGCGGGCACTATTGATTTCAAGCCTCCCGGAAAGCACGTAATCAAAGTATGAACCGCGAATATGCCATTCAGTGAACAAACCGGTTTTACTGATACTGCCTTCTTGCCAGGCATTGTCTTCGAGCCTGTTGCCGGCCATGGGGCCCATTAAAAACTCGCGTACTCTTGTGCCTTCAGCTCCTTCTATTCTCAAATCAGCACCGGCATACATCTGGTGTTTGCCAAATCTCCAGTTGCTCTCGGTGCGTCCCCCGTAATTGTAAGTCCTCGCAATGGTTTCGGCATTGAGTATACGGGGGTCGAGCGGCTTGAGCAGGTTGTCCATCTTGTGATCTACAAATGAGCCAAAAATATTGGTGTTCCATCCTTTCAGGTGAGCACGGTTGAATTGGATGTCATGTCGTGCACTAAACAACCAGGTGTCATCATCCCTCAAATCCATAGGCAGGGCAGGGAAGTCCGCATCCCGGGCGCGGTTGTAAGTAGCCGATAAACGCAATTGTTGTTGATCTGTGAGTTTGAGTCCCAATTGGGTGCCAAAACTACCCCTGCTGAAGTCTGCCTGTACCTTGTCGCCGTTCCCGGTAGTGTAATCATCTCCCTGGGACCAGGAAGCAAAAGCACTCCAGTCCATGCGTTCAGTACTCAAACCAAGTTGACCTTCTCCTCTCATAAGCTGTCCATTGCTTTCGTAGCCGGTAGAGACGCGTCCATACAACCGCGGATCACCACTAAAGCGCAAGGGTCCCGGGATAAAGTTAATGGTGGCTCCCAGTCCAGTCCCAAAGCGGAGGGCATGTGGTCCTTTCAAAATTTCTATCCGCTCCATCATATTTGGTGCCATCTGACTGGTAGGAGGATCCATTCTGTTGGGACAGGCGGCCGTAGCTCCTTGCGCACCATTGAGTACTACATTGAGTTGGTCGTATTTGAACCCTCTGAACACAGGGTCAAATCCATAGGCCCCTCCCTTACGGATGTTGTTGAATGCAGGGTTCTGACTCAATATATCAGCTGCATCGTGTTCCAGGCGATCCTGGTAAGCGATTTGAATCCGTCCTTCAGGTTGGGGACTCTGTGGTTTGATGGAAATAACGGTTACGGGGTATAGATTTACCGAAACTGATTGGCGAAAGAGAATTTTCTCAGTGACAGCTTTCTTTATATCGGAGTCAGAAAGTTTCCAGCTGCCATAATTGACGTGAGAAAGATTCATGTCCAGTCCCTCTCGATATTTAAATTCAATGACTCCATTTTCATCAGAAACCCCTTGTTCAGGGCCATAAGTAAAGTTGGCTTGCCAGATGGGAAGTCCGGTATCTAAGTCTAACAATGCGAATTTTTGTTTGTCGCTTTGGGCGTTCAATCCCAGGGATAGCCAACACAGGGCCAGTAGGAATATATTTTTTATACTCATTATCATGCATTTGATTGTTGTGAGAATAATGTTAGAATGATGTGCAGTGCTTGTCCTTCTGATTTCAAGAATGAAGTCAGAAAGTATCACAAACACCTAAAAAGAAAATTTATCCAATCAAATACTGCCTTGGGGGCCGGAAAATCCCTCCGGATGGATCGAAAATGTGAAAAGTATTCAAATAGGGGATAGGTAATGACTTAGTTGCTTCAGGACAGAGTAAGAATTGGGGCCCGTATTCTTTGACGTCCCAGTTCAATACGTCAGTTTGTGTTTTTTGGATGGCTCCGGGCGCTTTGTTCTGCTGCCTCTCAGCCTCCTCGAATTTTTGAGACAGGTAACATTTTCCGTGGCACATGATGACTGGCTCGTTCTTATTGACACAAAAGTTTTCAGTAATGAAATCCTGGTTGATTTTGAAATCAATCAAAAGCCCCAGCTTGTGGAGACTGGGAAGCGCAACGGCTGCGATCATCAGTATGACGAATCCCTGCTTCATAGATTATTTGTCCATGACAAATGTAAATAAATCGCTTTTTCAATGCGGTGATTTCGTTCACACCCAGCAGTGCTGATGTATAAAACGCACGTCGTGAGCACCTTACGTGACTTAAATGGAAGTAGTCCAAATAAGAATTGGCTGGCGGGCTTTCAATGGAATGATTTTAAGACTAAATTTGCTGTATGATTTCAGCAAGAAGCATGTGGTCTTTCTTATTGCTGGGCGTGTATTCGCTCATTCTGCTTCATGATTTCATACCTCACAGTCATCAGGATGTACAGACCGGTAAGAAGGTTCATGCTGCAATTCATTACATTCAACATGCCTTTTCTGATACGTCATCTGATCCACTTCTGCAGCTAGAAATAGCCAATGACGTCGGGGAATCAGCCAGCTCTTCAGTAGAAGGGGGGCATCATCATGAACTTTCCTATCGAGTCGAGAATGTCAAAAAGTGGTGTTTTCAGACAAATAGATGTGCTTTAGCTGTTGGTCTTTCCTTGTTGAGTTTTAATAAACTACCTGCACCAAAGGGTGTGTACAATACCGGTTTTAGACCTGAAGGTATTGGTTGTTCACTGGTCACACACCTACGTGGTCCTCCCGATGAGGCTTGATTGATTAAATGAGATGTCCTCCCAAACGAGGTCTCTCTTTCTTTTAAGCCTTAATTCATTTTATATGTTTAAATTCTTTACGGTCCTTGCCGGACTGCTATGCTTGTGGGTCCACTCTTTTTCTCAAATTGCGTCGATAGACGATTTGTTGCAGACCATTGAGAACAACAATTCTACCCTGGGTTCTTACCGCAGCTATATAAAGGGGAAAAACCTGGAATACCAGTTGGAAAACAAGCTTCCTGATCCTCAGGTATCTGCCTATTATTTGCCATTTGGTGAGCATGCACCCGGAGATTACAGTGAATTTGAAATCGCACAGCGCCTTGAAATGCCGGGGGTATATGCCACCAGGAAAAAGTGGATTGGGGCTCAGGAAGAACGCCTTGACCTTAAGTATATGGAGTTGAGGCAGGAAATATTGCTGAAAGCAAAAAAACTGGCCCTGGATTGGGCCCACCTGCAAAAGCAATATCAACTGACTGAGGGGCGCGTTGCTCAGGCTCGAAAGCTGTATCAGCAAATGCAGACCTTGTTTGAGAAAGGCCAGATCGGAATTCTCGACCTCAATAAATCAAAAATCTCCTGGCTCGACCAACAATTCGCCCTCGAAGAACTGGCCTCCAGGGAAAGCATCCTCCAATCGCAAATTGAATCCCTGAATGGGGGTGAAGCACTGAATTTAACATTGAAGGACAATCCTCCTACTGTTGAGAACATAGAAATGGACAGTCTGTGGCAGGAAAGAATGACACGGGATCCCCGCGTGATCCTCCTTGAGCGTGAAATAGCTGTCGCTCGCCAATCCCTGGAACTGGAGCGCAAGAAGAAGCTCCCTGAATTTACAGCGGGTTACAACTACCAGGGGGTACAAGGGAACAATTATTGGGGACTTTATGGAGGCATAAGTGTGCCCTTGTGGCGTGGCAAGCACCAGGTGGAACTGGCAGAGGCGCAACTGGATTACTCCGGTCAGTATCAAATAGCGGAATTGACCAAAATGAAAGCAGACTATGATCAGCGCGTTGAACGCTATGAGCTGTTGCAGACAAAGTTTGAGGAGTACCAAAAGGCTATGTCCGGGTTGAACAGCGCTGAATTGCTCTATAAGTCTTTTGAGCTGGGTGAAATTTCCTTTATGGATTACTACCGGGAAATTTCATTCTACCGGCAGGCAGAAAACCGCATGCTGGAAATGAAGCACGAGCTGCAACTCTTACACGCAGAATTGCTGCAACATCGATTGTAGACCTATTTGCAAATCTTCAACCATTCAAAAATGAATTCAAGTATTAATTTTTCTATGCATACATACACGCCCCTGCGGCTTTCCATTTTTAGTATCCTGGTCCTTTTTCTGTTGTTTTCCTGTGGCGACAATGCTCAGGAGGGGTATTCTGATACCGGAGAAGACAATAGTAAGAAAGCAGAAATTTCTCTCAGATTGGATACCACCATCTGGACGGATCAACTCGAGCTTTTTCTGGATTATCCCGCACTGATTGCAGGACAGGAGGGCAAATTGGCAGCCCATTTTACCTTATTGGATGGACACAGGCCAATAGAAACAGCCCGGGTTTATCTGCAGTTGACAGGACAGGGACAAAGGATCGAAACTCAGGCCGAAGAGGCGACATCATCCGGTATTTACCTATTGCCCATTCAACCCGTTGAGCCGGGTATTTATAAGATGCAGTTTAGGGTGGAATCTTCTGAATTTACAGGTGAAATACCGGCAGGTAAGATTCGGGTTTTTGATTCTGAAGAAAATGCAATAAGGGCCTTATCAAATATGCCCAAATCTGAACCTGAGATTAGTTTTTCCAAGGAGCAGGCCTGGCAGATAGATTTTCAAACCATTCAAGTGGATACTTCAGAGATCTATGAATCGCTGGAGCTGGTTGGTAGATGGATGCCTGTTCCGGGCAAGGAGCGCAGCCTCAATGCGGGTGGGTCAGGAAATGTACTTTATGAAATTTCGGATATGGTTGAAGGCATGGAAGTGCGAAAGGGGCAGGTACTTATGCGTATCAGCGGAGAGGACCTCAATGTGAGCAGTATAGAGGCAGAAGCCAGGAAAGCAAAGGCTCAATTGGATCAGGCAAAGAGCGAGTACGAGAGAAAGCAGGAATTACACGACTTACAAATTATCCCTGATGCTGAATTTGAGGAGGTGGCAAAGAGGTATGAAGTTGCAAAAGCCAACTTTCAACAATTGTCCAGGAATTTTGGAAGGGGAGGTATTGTCATTCGTGCTCCGATTAGTGGATACATCAAGAACATTTATGTAGAAAACGGCACATTTGTCAATTCAGGGGGTGCTTTACTCACTATTGGCTCTAAAATTTCAAGCATGATTAAGGCAGCTTCACCCCCTCAGCATCGGGAATTTTTACAGAAAAGCAACAAAAGCTGGATCTCGGTGGATGGGCGTTTACAGCCCGTGAATGCCCGTGTGGTATCCGTAGGCAACAGGGTCACTGCAAAAGAACCGCTCCTGCCAGTGTTCATTGAAGTGAATGACGTGGTCGATGCATTGGAGGGTCGCATGGTAGAATTACAGCTTGGAAAAAGTACCGGGCGTAAGAGCCTGGTTATTCCTCGTTCGGCTTTATTGGAGGACTTTGGTAAGTACAAAGTAGTGGTGCAAACTGCCGGGGAGGCCTATGAAATGAGGCATGTACAGCCGGGCAATTTTCAGGGCGACCAGGTAGCCATTCTCAATGGCCTGGAAGCCGGGGAATGGATCGTTTCTCAAGGAGCCTACCAGGTGAAAATGGCCTCTATGGCCGGTGCTGCTCCTGCACATGGTCATTCCCATTGATCCGGATGATATGAAAGGCGGATCGATTCATTCTCAATTTAATAAAGAACCATGCTCAATAAAATATTGGAAATATCTTTAAACAACCGGCTCGTTGTTCTGCTTTCAGCCTTACTGCTGATGTTGTCAGGCATTTATATCGCCCGCAATATGAACGTCGATGTTTTTCCGGACCTGACAGCTCCTACTGTTGTCCTGCTTACTGAAGCTCACGGCCTCGAATCTGAGGAGGTAGAAAAACTGGTCACGTTCCAGGTAGAAACAGCCATGAATGGCGCACCCAATGTCCGGCGTATTCGCTCCTCTTCTGCTGCCGGAATTTCCATAGTCTGGGTAGAATTTGAATGGGATACAGATATTTACCGTGCCCGGCAAATTGTGAGCGAGCGCATTCCGGCTGTGCGTGAGAAGTTGCCCGTTGAAGTAGGAGATCCGACATTGGCGCCTATTTCATCTATTATGGGTGAGATCATGCTCCTGGGAATCACCTCCGACAGCCTGTCTCCCATGGAGCTGAGAACCCTGGCGGATTGGTCTATTCGGCCCCAGCTTAAAAGCCTTGGGGGCATTGCAAATGTCATCGTCATAGGCGGTGAGTTCAAACAATTCCAGGTAATTGCCGATCCGGCGAGATTAATGCATTACAATATAAGCCTGGAAGAATTGAGCCGGGCTGTAAAGGCATCCAATTTGAGCAGCTCGGGGGGCTTTTTTAATGAATTTGGCAATCAATACAATATCAAAGGGGAGGGGAGAGCCTACGAAGTGGCGGATTTGGAGAATGCCCTGGTTAAAAACATGAATGGCCAACCCCTGCTTTTAAGAGATGTGGCGGGTGTAAAAATTGGTGCAGCAGATAAAATTGGAGACGGCTCATTGAACGCATCGCCGGCTGTAATCATGACTATTTCGAAACAACCGGAGGTCAATACCCTCGAACTTACAGAGCAAATTGACCAATCATTG
>DATFJT010000055.1:0-3621 GCA_035269065.1 Saprospiraceae bacterium
CAGGAAAGCAATATTCAACTTGGCGCAGAGCAGACGGAGTTATATATGCCCCTTTGCCGGCATAAAAAACTGGCAATAGTCGCCAATGCGGCTACCCGAATCGGATCGACCCACCTGGTAGATAGCTTGCTCAAACGAAACTTGAAAATCACAGCCATTCTGACGCCCGAACACGGCTTTGAGGGAAAGATGTCTGCCGGGGAGCAAGTGGATCATGGCCAATACCTGGATATTCCCGTTTATTCCCTCTATGGATCGACGAAAAAACCTACTTCGGATATGCTGAAAGGGGTAGATGTGTTGCTGTTTGATTTACAGGATGTAGGTGTGCGGTTTTATACCTATTTGTCCACCTTGCATTATGTGATGGAGGCCTGCGCTGAAGAGGGGATTGAAATGATTGTTCTGGATCGACCTAACCCGAATGATGGGATCATCGACGGTCCCGTGTTGGATACTGCCTTCAGCTCATTCGTAGGCTTACATCCCGTACCCCTGCTTTACGGCATGACCATCGCAGAATATGCGATGATGATTCATGGCGAATCGTGGATCAATGAAGCTTCCGAATTGGAGTTGATGGTTGTTCCTTTGGGAAATTACCACCGGCAAGATTACACATTACCTCATCCACCCTCACCAAATTTACCCAATCACAACGCAGTAAAATTATATCCTCATCTGTGCCTCTTTGAAGCCACAACGGTCAGCGTGGGTCGGGGCACGGATCGGCCATTTCAGTTGTTGGCGCATCCTAATTTTGAGAATACCTTGGTAAGGGTGACCCCGCAAAGCTGTGCTGCAGCGAAGTATCCAAAATTAATGGGACAGGAATGTGGAGCTGTTCTCTTGAACTACCAGAGGGATATTGAAAAGAAGACTCTTGACTTGCGCTTACTGTTGAAGTACCATGCATTCATGGGCAATCGGGGTTGGGAGCTGATCAACCGACCGGATTTTTTTGACCTCCTCGCGGGGACGGATGAATTGCGTCATGCTATAGAGAGAGGGGATTCCTGGTTGGAGATCAGGCAGTCCTGGCAGTCGGATTTGGCTCAATTTAAAAGGCTACGATCGCGGTATGTATTATATGCAGGGGAATAGACTGTGCTTTCATTAAGGGTGAGCAGCTACCCAAACCTCACCGTCTTCAAAATATTCTTTTTTCCAAATAGGAACATTCTGTTTGAGCAGATCCATAGCTTCAGCACAGGCTTTGAAGGCCTCTACGCGATGGGGTGCCGATACAGCAAGGATGACAGGAACTTCCCCAATCTGCAGTTCTCCGAGACGATGGTGAAAGGACATTTTACTGATTTCGTACTTTCTCAGACAAAGCGCACCAATTTTTTCCATTTCTTTAATGGCCATGGGTTCGTAGGCCTCAAAAAATAATTTGTTTACGGCTTTGCCCCTGGTTTGGTCGCGTACCGTACCGATGAAGAGGACCTCTGCTCCGCAATTTTCAGACCTCACAAAGGAAATACATGGCCCCGGTTCCAGTGGCTGATTACTTAGTTTCACTTCTACAGACATTACAAAATAGCTTTACCCGCCACTAACTGGTGGAATGATGGCAATCACATCACCATCTTTTAATAAAATGGATTCGTTCTCCGCAAAGCTTTCATTTACGGCTAATCGATAAGATTTTAATTCATCGAGCTGAGGCAGCCTGCTTTTAAGGAGTTGATGCAAGTCAGACAAGTGACTTTTCTCTTCCAAGACTACTAGCTCTTCTTTTTTTCCGGTATAATCTCTTGTAATTCCGAAATACATTACCCTGCAATGCATAGAAAATTAATTAATTTTGAACTCTAAATTGAGAATTTTATGAAAGCAATACAGATATTTTATCCGATCATTTTGATGTTTTTTATTAGTTCTTGTCAAAAACAACAAAATTCAGCGACAACTAATGAGCAGAAGAATGCGGAGCAAGTTGAAAAAAAACCGGCCAACAGGGATGCACTGATCAGAAACATCTCAATGATGCATTTGAAAAACAGAATTGACTATTACGACGATTCCTATGTTTTACTAGATGTGAGAACCTTGGAGGAATTTGAAGAAGGCGCCATTCCCGGAGCTAAACTCTTTGATGTCAATCAAACAGACAAATTCAAAGAGGCAGTAGCTACCTTTAATAAGGATAACACCTATTTCGTCTACTGCAGGTCGGGGCAGCGAAGTAAAGAAGCCTTTCACATTATGAATGATATGGGCTTTGAGAAAGTCTACAATGTGACCGGGGGATATTTGAAATGGGAGGAGTTAAAATCTGAGGAATAATTTGGATACAGAAATCACGAATTATTTGCAGCTTTTGGAGAAAAGTTTGCGCCAAAGTTCTTTTCGTCAATTGATTCTTGCCAAACCTCGTTCTAAGGCAGCTGAACATCATAAAATTGTTGTATCCGCAGTTGAGAAAGATGATCAAAGGCAACTGAAATGGGAAAAATTCACTGCTACTCAGTGTTTTACAGAAATGCAAACTGTTGACGATGCAGTCAGCCAGGTAAAAAACGAGCTAACAGGGCATTTCAGGGAGGCCTATCTATGGTCGGACAAGGAAAAATGGGATTTGAAAATCAGCAAAAAGGGGAAGGGTAAAATCCTCATGCATGTTCAACCGGATGCGCCTGTGCCGGCACAAAATGCTCATGACAGGAAGAAAAAAGCCTGGGTCGACAACGTGGAGTTATTGAAAGCACTTGGAATTTTAAATGCCTCAGGACGAGTTAACAAGGATCAAGGAGGTAAAAGAAGGCAGATCAATAGATTTGTGGAGTTGATGAGTCATTTGATCAGGGACAATGACGCTATTACCTCGAAGGACAAGCTCAAAGTGGTAGATATGGGTTCAGGTAAAGGCTACCTGACTTTCGCATTCTATGATTACCTCACGGCTCAAGGAAATTGGACTGTTGAGATGACTGGCGTGGAGCGCCGTGCCGATCTGGTAGGTCAATGCAACGCCCTGGCAAGCAAAATGGGATACGAAGGCTTGAATTTTGTCCGTTCAGATATTGAGGATTTTAATGGATCGAATATCGATATCCTGGTAGCACTTCATGCGTGCGACACGGCCACTGATGAAGCTATCTATAAAGGTATAAGAGGTAAAGCTAGTCTGATTGTCACGGCTCCTTGCTGCCATAAAGAATTGAGGCCAGCCATCAGCTCTGACGGAACGGAGAAAGAAATTCTCAGGCACGGTATTCTGGCGGAGCGGCAGTCAGAAATTCTCACAGATGCGCTTCGCGCACTGGCCCTGGAGTCTGCGGGGTACAAGAGTAAGGTGTTCGAGTTCGTTTCTAATCAACATACCAATAAGAATCTAATGGTCGTCGGTACCCATTCAAAAGGAATAGAAAATCATGAGAACAATCGCCAAAAAATGGAGCAATTGATGGCGCAATACGGTATCAAACAACAGCGATTACACGATTTATTGTACCCCTCTAAAGTATCATTTTAAAAAGCTTTGGTTCGGGGTTTCTGTTCTGAATCCGGTCAGTAAATACAAATAACTGAGGATACTGTTGACATTTCAACATCAGATCATTATTTGTTTTATATTTGTAGTGTGATGGAACATCATCAAAGGGTCATTTCTTT
>DATFJT010000056.1:0-13868 GCA_035269065.1 Saprospiraceae bacterium
TCGTTCTTGGCCTTTGTTGTCCCCGCATTATGTATAACAAATTCGGGGGCGTATTCCGATGCACCGAGAGCCTTGATACTCTCTTCCAATTCACTGTAATTATCCAGGTCGGTCATCACGAAGCGGATGTCGGGATGCTTGAGGTATTTCTTACTGGAGCTCTTCCGAATACCGGCATGGGGTATCATATTTCTTTGGAGTGCCTCTTCTACGAGATGGCTACCAACAAAACCACTGGCTCCAGTAACAAGAACAGCTATTTGGGATGAATTCATTGCGCATTCAGCTTTAATAGGGATGCAGTATTCAGATTAATGCATTAAAAATGCAATTGTTGAGCCAACAAAGATACTTCGAATTCGATTATATTCGTATCACACAAGAAATGCAATCCATGAACGAAACAATCACTGCTTTTGAGGCTACTATTTTACAAGGAATTCCCAATGATTTACCCAAAGCCACTGAGAGAGATACGAGTGTACCCCATGCCCCAGTGAGAAATATTGAGGGTGTGCTTTCTGACGAAGAACGCCTGCTGGCCGTTGAAAATGCCTTGCGATATTTTCCCCTGGAATGGCACAAAGAATTGGCTCCCGAATTCTATGATGAACTAAAACACTTCGGTCGCATCTATATGTATCGCTTTCGTCCGGATTATCCCATGCACGCCAGGCCGATTGGAGATTATCCTGCAAAATGCCAGGAGGCTGCCTCCATCATGTTGATGATTCAAAATAATTTGGACTCAAAGGTGGCCAAATATCCTCACGAGCTGATTACCTATGGAGGTAATGGCAGCGTTTTTCAAAACTGGGCGCAATACCTTTTGACGATGCAATACCTGGCGACTATGGAAAAAGACCAGACCCTGGTTCTTTATTCCGGCCATCCGATGGGCCTCTTTCCGAGCAGCGAAGAAGCACCTCGTGTAGTAGTAACAAATGGTATGATGATACCCAATTACTCTAAAAAGGAAGACTGGAACAAATACAATGCCCTAGGAGTGACTCAATACGGACAGATGACCGCAGGCTCATTCATGTATATTGGTCCTCAGGGCATCGTACACGGTACAACCATTACCCTCCTAAATGCAGGCCGCCTAAAAGGCCTTGGAGACAAAGATTTGAGAGGGAAAGTTTACGTCACCTCTGGTCTCGGAGGTATGAGCGGTGCCCAGGCAATGGCTGCCGTCATTACTGGTGCTGTAGGTGTCATCGCTGAAGTAGACCCTGATGCTGTAAATCAAAGGATGACTGACGATTACATTGCAGAAGAAAATGTATACACCGACTTGAAAAAATTGGCTGATCGTATTCAGCAATGTCGAACTGAAAAAGAAGCCGTGGCCCTGGTCTATCACGGAAACATTGTAGACCTATGGGAATACTTTGTACAAAAAGATATTGACATTGAGCTGGGTTCCGATCAAACTTCTTTACATAACATCGATGATTTGGGATACTGCCCGGTGGGGTATAGTTTTGAAGAAGCCAAGAATTTACTCAAAAGCGACAAAACCAAGTTTGACGAAAAGGTCCGAGAGACACTGTGTCGTCATGTAAATGCCATCAATGACATGGTGGAAAGAGGTATGTATTTCTGGGATTACGGCAACGCCTTTTTACTTGAAGCCGGCAAAGCCGGGGCAAATATTTGGGCCGAAGACAAAACCAACAAATACCGATATGCGTCCTATGTAGAAGATATCATGGGACCTATGTGTTTCGATTATGGTTTTGGTCCGTTTAGATGGGTGTGTACGAGTGGATCCGAAGAAGACCTCAGAAAAACTGATCAGATTGCACGAGACGTCCTAGAGAACCAAGTACAAGAAGCTCCATCTGAAATTGCAGGACAAATACGCGATAACCTGTTGTGGATTCGCGACGCAGAACAGAATCTACCTATCGTCGGGTCTAAATCCCGGATACTTTATGCTGATTCAGATGGACGCATAGCCATCGCTCATGCATTTAATGAAGCAATCAAAAAAGGTGAGCTTTCTGCACCAGTGGTTCTGGGCAGAGATCATCATGATGTGAGTGGGACGGATTCTCCCTTTCGCGAAACTGCTAATATCTATGACGGGTCGTCATTTACTGCAGATATGGCAGTCCAAAATGTTATTGGTGATAGCTTTCGAGGAGCTACCTGGGTCAGCCTGCACAATGGTGGAGGAGTAGGTTGGGGAGAAGTCATCAATGGAGGTTTCGGAATGGTGTTAGATGGCTCGGAAGAATCAGCCAGAAAATTGGAAAGTATGCTCCATTGGGACGTCAACAATGGCATTGCGAGAAGGAGTTGGGCCAGGAATAAGGAAGCCATTTTTGCCATTAAGAGAGCAATGGATAAAAACACTAAGCTAAGGGTCACCCTGCCACAATTGACAGATTCTGAAAAAATTAAACAGCTTATCCATTTAAATCAATAAATGCGAACTGTTACAATGAATCCGGCAAAGGTGTACCAATCTTCATCCTCCGTAAACTCATAACCATCAAGTCGGTCTGAGAAGGACCTGATCATGGTCAAACTTATTCCAATATTCATATCTGGATGTATGAAATATTTCAACCCCAATTCAAAGGGGATGCTCAAGGATATTGGCTCCTCTGCTGGTTCCTCCTTACCATTAGACAGATTCTGGTCTTCGAATTCCAGATCAGAAAATATCAGACCAACTCCAGTACCAAAATAGGGATGGACCCTGGTAACTGAGGCAAATCTGGGGCGAAAATAGGGACAATAACGCCAGAACGGATAATATTCAATCATGCCTGAAATGACCATCATATTGTTTTCCATCTTCAAAGCCCTGTCATATCTATTCGGATCCTCAGTTCGCGAATAATTGCGATCATCCGCCGTAATTTTAACAAATGCCGCTTCTCCTTTTATGCTCCAACCTTTGTCATAATTGTAAGCAGCCAAGAGGGACCATGAAAAATTAGATTCTAAGACATTAAAATGCTCTCTTACAAGATCGCCCTGGTAATTTGTGATTCCAAATTTAACCCCCAATTCCCAAATATCCTGGGCTTGTACAGTAATTGAATATGAGATCATTATTACTACGGCCGACCACTGCCTTAGATCTTGAAATAGTCTCTTACATTTCCATCTTAAATTCAGCACTATACAAGTTAAAAAAGTTTTTATGAAGGGATGGGAGAAGTGAAAACAAAAAAAGTCGTCCCGACATTACGGGACGACAGCACTATGTAGAAATATGGGAATAATCTACTGATGTAAAAACGCGGGGTATGCATTTTTGTTTAATTATTTTAAATTTTCTTTAAACAAATTGAGCTTAAAAGACGGATTCATGAAGTGCCTGGAGTGCGCTTTTCTTGTATTGGTTCTCTATAAGAATAGAAATATTGTGTTTGCTCCCTCCATAGGAAATCATCCTAAGCGGAATATTCTTCAGCGCAGTAAAAACATCCACAGCCTGCCCTTTATCTTCAGCGATAAAATTTCCCACAATACAAATAATGGTCAGATTTCGATCTACTTCCACATCGCCCAGTTCTTGTAGATCATTTACTATGGCCTCTAAATTAGAAATGTCGTCAATTGTTGTAGAAACGGCAACCTCTGAAGTTGTAATCAAATCAATAGCTGTGCTATGATCCTCGAATACCTGAAAAACACGCCTTATAAATCCAAAAGCGAGAAGCATCCGTGCACTTTTGATCTTAATGGCCGTAATATTATCCTTGGCCGCTATGGATTTAATTTTCGAAATAGAATCCGATTCACTACTAATGATTGTACCCCGTTTCTGTGGTTGTAAAGTGTTCTTCAATCGCACAGGAATATTGGCTTCCTTTGCTGGCTGAATGCTGGCAGGATGTAGAATCTTTGCGCCAAAATAGGCCAATTCTGCCGCTTCGTCAAAGCTCAATTTGGCAATAGGTCGCGTATTTTCCACAAAGCGAGGATCTCCATTGTGCATACCATCAATATCTGTCCAGATTTGAATTTCTTCCGCCTGTAAGGCTTTACCGAAAATGGACGCACTGTAATCACTTCCGCCTCGTTTTAAATTGTAGGTACGGCCTTTCCAATTCTTGGAAATAAATCCCTGGATGACGAATACATCCACTTTTTCATTATTTATTGCTGCATTAAGCCTGCGCTTAATAATTGCTTCATCTGGTCTTTCCTGTTCATTCAAAAGCAGTATTTCCCTTGCATCCAACCATTTGACAGCAAGGC
Organism: Saprospiraceae bacterium; assembly: GCA_035269065.1. Lineage (GTDB taxonomy): Bacteria > Bacteroidota > Bacteroidia > Chitinophagales > Saprospiraceae > DATFJT01. Next base: position 4,228 of record DATFJT010000056.1, read on the forward strand.
GCCTACTCTTTAACAAATAAAAAAACATTTGAGTGGACAGGAGTTCTCCCAGGGCTAATATTTCATAATCACTATTTTCACTCTCAGTTTCTAGATAAGCATAGAGCCTGGAAAAAATAAGTTTGAGCTCATTGATCAGCTCTGCTTGTAATGATCCTGATACAATTAAACTTTTGGCACGGGCCTCATAATCCTTTTGGAGTTTGTTTAAGGCCTGAACTTGTGCCGTGGCCTCAAGGTGAGTTATCCTGACCAGTTCGTCTGTTGTTCCAGCCATGGCTGAGAGAACTACTAGCTTTCTACCAGGGTTTTCCAGCAGATCAGCCACCTGACGCATTCTTTCGGGGCTGCCTACTGAGGTACCCCCAAATTTCAGTACTTTCATTTTCATAGCCACTGCAAAATTACAAAAACTGCTATTCCCGGTTGGGTACTAACCAGATTTGACCTTTACGGACCATTCAAAAAAGAATTCCGAGACAACATTTCCCTCCTTGTCAATACCCTCAGAACGCAGTAAGGCTTTTTGTCCTGCATTCGTATCAATCGCTTTTTCTACCAGTTTCCATGCTTTAGGTACTTCAGTACAGACAAACACCAAATCACTGGTCGCTTTTCTCATGAAATTGGCCTCTGTATTCGTTACAAGCATGGATATATTGCCGGCGTGTTGAACCGGTAATAATACTGCTAACCCAGTACTCATCTCAGCGGCCGCAGTTTGTGCAGCAAAATATACCGAGCGAAAAGGGTTTTTGGTAGACCATCTGTACGGCAACTTAATTTTAATCTCCTCTGGTGAAATACCTTCAACAGCCAATCCAGCAAACCATGCCATTGGCAGCTTATTCAAGCAATACAGTTTGAACAATAATGGATTTCTCAGCCTGTTGACAAGCTTCTTCGTCCCGGGACTATCAAAATCAAATGATGCATGATTCATGACTTCAAGATAATACATCCATAAGAATGAAGCAAAGTTAGCTCTCCCCACAAGTCTTATATTTGTCACTATGGATTTTAGAGACCTGCAATACCTGGGACAACATGCCATTCAAAGATGGCATTATCAACCTAAGCCTCCTACTGGGCCATCCTATTACCTATTACACATCCCAAAAACAGCTGGGACTTCTCTGAGATATGACCTCTACGATGCTTTTCCGGCCGGAGCTGTTTACCCCGATGCATGGGAATATTATATTCACAACAAGGCGCGCTATCTTACAAGACTCGAAATCAATGAAAAAAAATTCAAGCGACTATTTATTGAAAACGATGTGATCATTGGGCATTTCGGATTAAAGCCATGGCATTTTCGGATGGAAGAAAAGCCCAAGACTTTTGCTTTTTTCAGGCACCCGGTTGACAGAATCTGGTCTTCTATCCGCTATCATTCAAAAAAAGGCCGCAGATATTATGGAAAAACAATGATGGAGATTCTTGAAGAATACGGTAATACAGAGGGGCAAATGATGGCCCGTATGTTGGGTTATGAGAAAAAAAGGGGAAATCTACAAGAGTGTTTTGAAAACTTAGAGCAACTGAAAGCAATTGGTCTTACGGATGCCTATGAGGAATCACTTGATAAGATCAATGACGCCTTTGGCTGGCAGTTGAAAAGTCGTCATAAGCGCAATTCAGGTCGATTGGCAGCAACTATAGGAAACGACTGGAAAATGGCCATCATGGATATTAGTGAGCTGGACCTGAAAATTTACGAGAAAGCACAACAACTGTTTGAATGCCAGTAAACTCAACAATTCGGACTCTATTTCATTTTACATGACATGGATAAGGAATTGCGCGAAAGAGACATAGATAGGGTTATAGAAATGGCGTGGGAGGATCGCACCCCTTTTGGAGCCATCGAATTTCAATTTGGATTGACTGAAAAAGAGGTGATTGAACTCATGAGAAGAGAGATGAAACCCTCTTCATTCAGGATGTGGCGCAAAAGAGTCCAGGGCAGAAAAACCAAACACAGGAAAAAGCGGCCTTTCTCAGAAGGCAGACATAAGTCCAGTCGCCAACGAAGCATCAGTCACAACAAGTACACATAAAAAGCCGGCAAACACGTGGTCTGCCGGCCTGTAATTGGGTTCAGGAAAGATTTTTTTATTCCGTTATGATTAATTGACCTGTCTGAACAGGAAGATTTAAACCGGAAATTTGGTAGATATAAATTCCTGCAGGCAAATTTCCACGATTTAGGAGAGCGGATCCCTGGAATTCCTTCTCCAGCACTTTTCTTCCGAACATATCCACCAACTCAAAAGTCGCTGGTTGATTGATTTCTCCCTCGACCATCCATTGTTGGGTCACTGGGTTAGGAAAAACTGTAAAAGATGTATTCAAATCATTTTCCCGATTGTTGAGGATGATTTCTCCATCCCATTCAAAATCAAGAAAGTATAGATTGGAATGATCACTCAAAAGACCCACCGTAGAATTGATCTCCATGTCCTCAAAGAATAACTCATTACTCAGAATACTATTTTCTCCTGCTGTAAAAAGGATACTGAACAATTCCACTTCTTCATTCAAGGGGACTGAGTTGATGGACTGGGCAAAAATCTTGATGTAAACGCGATTGTTTTCTACTCTATAGCTGAATCCATCCTCAGCAACAATATCACTGCGAATATCAAGAATATTGATCCCATTGCTTTGGAAACCCGGGCCTTCGTAGCCGAATGAAAATTCATAGGTGGAAGTTTCTTCCTGCAACACAGAGTAAAATGGTACCGCATAAGTTACTCCCCGATTGAGAATAATATCCTCTGCAGTTAACACCAAAGGACTCTTTGAGGGAACAGTACTATCGGCGCTATGAGAGGAGAAGTCGAGATCTCCTAATTTTACACCTGTTAAAACAATGGTATTCTGTGCTGTATCCAAGTTTTCTTCCGTCAATGGCAACAGGTCATAAGGGTTTGTTCCCGATGAGAAATCTCGCAACCAAAAGCTCCAGGAGTCGAAACCAAAAAAATCATCAATTTCTCCAAAAATTAACTCTTGCATAGCAAACCAGTCATAGCTGGTAAATGATTCCGACTTGTTGACGTCTCCTGCAATGTATTGTTCAGGAATTCCTTGTATTTGAGCAAGTACAATTCGCCTATGAATCAACATATCTATCATATCGACACCTTCCCTCGGGTCATCGTTGAGCTCCAATACCAGGGTTTCACCACGCTGAATGTTTACACAACCTTGAGGATTGGTAAACTTGCCCTGGGTAACCTCTACCCCTTCCATCGGCCATCCTAAAGGGTTTTGAATGCATATCTGTACCTGGCTTGTTGTATCATATTGCTCAACAAATACTTCTGTCCAGCACTGGTTGCTGTTGCCTGCCTCATCCATTACGGTGAGGGTTACGGGATGAGGCCCTCCTAGATAAGTTTCATCGAAAGAATATTGGGATAAAAACATAGTGTCTATTCCACAGAGATCAAAAGACCCGGCATCCACCATTGATTCAGTTAGAATGGCAGAGCCTGAGGAGTCAAGAGTCAGCGTAATACCCTGTTCACAAACAGCAATGGGCTCCAGCGTATCATTTTCACAATGAGGATTCTCTACCAACAAAACATTGATGATTTGGTCCGCGCTATCCGTTTGTCCACTATCCCAGTCCAAATATTTCCATGTTCTTGTTATCTGCCATTCATCCTGATTGATGATTCTGCGCAAATCGGTATAATTGACTCCAATGCGTTCACAATCGTAATCAATCAAAGGTTCGTCATAGACTTCTCCCTGTCCTGTCCCCGGATCAAATGAATTGTACTGTCCCAGGTTGGCGGGATTGATGGTTTGATCTACATTATTCTCCTCACTTGTTACGGTAATATCTGCCGGCCATTTCTCCACTACAACAGGGGTAGTATCGTTGGCACAAGGATCCTGTAGTAAATTGACCCATATACTTTGAATAGAGGTTTCTATATAGCTCAGATCATTCCAATCTACAACCTTCCATGTACGAAGTATCTCTCTCGTGTTACTGTCAATAACATAAACACGGTCTGTATAATTGACACCTGGAAGCTCACAATCATAAACCAGATTCGGCTCACCGTAAACAAAGCCAGTATCTGTAAGTGGATCATACGTATCGTTAAAAGCCAATTCTGATGGAAGGGTGTTTTCCATCAATTCATGCTCACTTGATTCCACAGTGATGTCACTAGGCCAAATAATTTGAAGCGGCGTCGTGTCATTCTCACAGGGATCTTGAGCCCAGGCACTCGAATAGAAAATAAAAGTCATGAATAAGCTAAATAATACAGTGTTTCTCATGTTATATTTTTAAATGTGTTATTAAATGGTTTTCATTCGAATGTCAACACTTAAATAAGTATTACCACTGGTAATTCGTCCCAAGACTGATACCAAAAAAATGATTTTTTATTTGGATATCACTTTCTTCCTTAAATAAGCCCTGGAGATCTCTTCTGTAGATTGGTGCCATTTCTATGGATAAAGATTTTGTGATCTGATAAGCAACAGAGACACTGACTTGCCCCTGCCAACCGGCACGCTCCCTCATCAACAAATCTAGTTCTGGGTCATTAGCCTGCCAGCCAGCCATTTCTCTATTCGGTACTACCCAATCACTGCTACGCCAAATTCCTCGGTATGCCGAAAAGCGAGGATTGCACCGCCACCGATTATAGGAAAATGTATATCCCAAGTGTGCTGAAAGTTGAATATCCTGTGTTCTTTGATGATAACGGCCAGTAAATGTCCGTACCTCATAGCTACTAGTACTGCCCGAAAACAAAGTATCTCCAATAGAGCGAATGTAGGTCTCTCTGGGTACACCGCCCTGCCCGGAACCAGAAATGCTCGTCTTATTCAAGTCAAGCCTGTGGGTCTGATCCAAATAAGCTAGCCCGAAGCCAGTCATAATCCCGGATGGCCAATTGTACTTTAAGAACGCTTCTGAACCACCAACAAAAAGGGGATTTTGGTTTTCCGCCCAGTCATCTGCATAATTTTCAATCGTTGGAGTTTTGGCACTCATCCATTCACTATGCCCTCTTCCTGCAAAAACACCCCAATACATGGACCAGTTTTTGTGATTGTCGTGTTCGAAGACTGAGAGTAAGTCTATGACAGCTTGATTTTCCGGCAGATATAACTGCCGCGATTCAATCTCATGAGTAGCAGCGTATCTAAGGGGTATTCGCAATGGCCTGTCTGTTAGAGTTTCACTTTTTCCTGAGGATACAATTGAGGCAGTTATAACTGGAATTTTTGCAATAATTTTTTGATCATACTCGACATGACGGATACTTAAATTCGTGCTTTGCTCCGATGATATTTCATCATCATTTATCAAGAAATGATTTTTTTTCTCAGCCTGATTCAACTTTTTTAAAGATGGTGAGGATTCAGCTGATTCTTCAGTCTCTTTTTCGTTTACCGGATCGCTTTTTCCCAAGGAGATCTCCATTGGATTACTTGCCATCTGATCTTGAGATTCTGGAAGGCCCATGTAAGCCGCAGCAAGTAAAGCGAAGCCGCACGCAGCCATAAACCACCATAGAAGAAGAGGTCTTCTACCCTCTTCTTCAGGTAGCTCCGCCTCTACCCTTTCCCAGAGTCCTTTTTTATCTATATCAACCCTGCGATTTTCAAAAGCCCTTTTTATTCTTCTGTCATTATTTTGCTTCATAGCAATAAGTGGATTTGGTTGAGTTTCTTGTAAATGTCTTTCAGCATCATTCTTGCCCGTAATAATCTGGACCGACTGCTACTCTCAGCAATCCCTAACTCCTTGCTTATTTCTGCATGATCATATCCTTCTACAATTTTTAGCAGGAAAACCAGTCTGTATTTGTCAGGTATTCGGTTCACCATATCAATGATATCCTGGTGTTCAAGATGGTCTAATATCAGGGGTTTTTCATCCAAACGATCACTTAGTAAATCCTCCCCGTTCAGCTCTATTTGAAATTTATTGTTCCGTCTCAAATGCTTCAAGGCTTCGTGAACAGCAATCGTATTCATCCACCCTTTAAAACTGCCCCTCTTGATATCTCGATATTGATGAATATGCCTCATAATAAGGACCAGAACATCCTGTAATAAATCTTCTGCGTCCTGTTTGTTTTTGACATAGCGCCACAAAGTTCTCATCAGCATTTCGCTGTACTGATACACCAATTGTTGTTGTGCTGCCCGTTCATTATTTTGGCAGCCTACAATGATCTGGTCTTCTGTCATTTACGCTATCTTTCAATTTGAAAGCTGCCCGAAATATCCCTGTAGACGGCTCGGTTAGGTAATTTTCTTACCCAGAATCGCCCTTCGAAAAATCCTCTCACCCATCGACTACCCTCTTCACCCGATTGTGTAATTACAAATCGTTCAAAACCACATCCAACACGGCTGTTGATACAGGACAAACTGTAACCATTGTCTCCAATTCTAGGCAAATCAAATTCAAAATTCAGAAGTGAGTCGGATATTTCTCCTGGAGAAAGATCATTGAGAAACAGCCTTACGAACTCTGACGGATTTGCCTCGTTTTCGAGCACAAAGCGCCCGTTTTCCTCAATGTACTCCCCAGTCCAAAATGTTTGGTAGTCCCCTTCAATTTCCAGGGTCATGTATTCTTCTTTTGCGTTTTCACAACTGTATAAAGGAAACAACTCTATTGTGTTGACACGTGCCCGTGCCCACTTGACCCTGGGGCCTTGTTCTTCGGTAGTCAAATCCAGGGCAGTAGTGTATAAATCCTGCCCGTTGGAACTGGACAGTTCAATTTCAAATTCCTCGGGCGGTACTGAAATGATATACTGGTCAGGGCCATTCTCCACAAGGATCATAGCTGTTTCAGTCAACTGATTGTCACAGGCTCTGACCTCACCACGCAATAAAACAGGCACCTCGTTATCTTGTGAAAGTCGCAAACCCCCAAGATCCATATCCTGACTGACCCCGGAATTCAATGGCCATTCTTGCTGTAAATCCTGTTCTGAATCCACTAAGACCAATCTTGCACGGGGCAATTCCGGCAGATATATTCGGAAAGCCCCATTTTTAGCTGTGCGTGTTTGCTGTACAATCCTCCCTTCACTAAAAACGACCAATTGTCGATTGATGGCGGGCACACCATCTAAGCTCAAATCCCCTTTTAATAAATGCTCATTGCTTTCATCCCCAATCGCCCAATAGCCTGCTTGGTCCAGTAAAAATCCATTGTCAATCGCCTGAATATTCTTTTTCTTCCAATAAGCCTTCTCTGTATCAAAAAACCACAGGGAATGCACCTTGAGTTGGTCAATAATATCCGGGTTCTCCATAACAATCCCGGAACCTTCTTTCAGTTTCAAGGGCGTACCGTTGTCTGAAAGGAAACGCAGTGAAAAAACGCGCTGGAATACAATCCTACCTGCCTTGCTACCCCTGCTTTCAGAAGGCATCATTGCCGGGAAGGAGCTCCAATCGTTGAGATTGTCTAGTTGACTTTGCCAAAATTCCACCTCGATCTGCCCTGAAATATTGAAGCCAGCAGGGTCGCTAAATACAGCATTTTGGGATTGTAAACTAGTCTTTTGATCCAATCTCATCTCCCAAGACTGATCTGCGTCCACAAAAGCATTTGCCACATCTTTCCTTTCAACACCCTGGACAAAAACATCGGATTCGAGGATGGGAAAAAAGGAAAAAATCATTCCTGACTCTGGATGCATTACATGTTCCCCTCTGGAATTCATTTTCCTATCTTTTAGGTAGGTGAAACCAAATTTCCCTATTGAGTAATTTTGATCTAATAGTTTTACTATCTGCCCACTTAAGAATTCACCTGTTCTATTGGCAACTCTGGCAATTACAGAGGATTGATAAAATTCGTATTGAGCGGAATTCACTTCATATTCGAATTCCTCCTCAAAATTCTCACAGGAAGATAGTACTGCGAGCAGGATCCCCAGAAGTACGATAGCCAGAAGTTTCTGTATCATGATTAGTCAGGTTTATTCATATAAGCCGTGAGGGTGGATTCACGTTGCAAAATCATTAACATTTTATTTTAAAGATATCACCAACAAGTTATTGTAGGATCCGTTAATCGAACGAAATCAATGAGAATTATGAGGTTTTTTGGGACTTTTATACTTGTATTTGCAGCGTTTATTGCCCAGGCACAACTAACTGGAAAGGTAATTGACTCGGAAGGCCAGGCGATTGGATTTGCATCAGTAGTGCTGCAAAAGGCTGTAGATTCAGTTACTGTGGAAGGAGCCGTTACTGATGTCGAAGGGCATTTTGAATTGAAGTCCAAACCCGGAGACTATATTTTCCGCATTCAATTTCTGTCATACAAGCCATTTGCCAAAGAAATCAGCATAGAGAAGGAAGGACAGGTGTTAGATTTAGGCACGATAACACTTGAAAGTGATGCAGTGGTACTCGACGGAGTGGAGGTACAAGCCAAGCGCAGCCAAATGGTGATGAAGCTGGACAAAAGAATTTTTAATGTAGGGACAGATCTCACTTCAAGGGGCGGGAGTGCAAGTGATATTCTCGATAATGTACCTTCTGTAAATGTAGACGTCGAAGGCAACATCAGTTTGAGGGGTAGTCGCAATGTCCGTATTCTCATAGACGGTAAACCTTCAGCATTGATTCGATCTGGCGGACAGGCTTTGAGGCAAATTCCTGCTCATATGATTGAGTCCGTTGAGGTCATTACTAATCCGTCTGCGAGATACGAAGCAGAAGGCGAGGCCGGCATCATTAATATTGTTCTAAAAAAAGAAAAAGAGGAATCCCTCAATGGATCTTTCGAAGCGAGTACGGGTTACCCTGGGAATCACGGGTTAAACTACACGCTTAATTGGAGGAATGAGAACTTCGGAATAACGAGCTCGTACGGCATCCTCTACCGGAAATTTGAGGGTGGTGGTGAGTTGAGACAAGAATTCTATGACCCGGCTGAAGCTGACTACACCAGCTCAAGGAACCACGAGCGTGGAGGTCTCAATCACAACATTCGGCTGGGTATGGATTGGAATGCCGGCAGAAAGAATACTTTCGGCATAACAGGCTTCTATAATATTGGTCGCAATCAAAACCGCGCTCTCCTGGACTACCAATTTTTGGATGAGAATGGCTCGGTCATTCAGAAAATAGAGCGAGACGACAATGAGAACGAAGACCGCGATATCATCGAATTGGAATTGAGACATGAAAAAGTATTCGGAGATAAAGATCACAAATGGGCCACCAGCATTAATTTCAATCGGCGAGATGATAAGGAAGACAACGAAATAACGGAATCCTCTAATACCATGTCCAATATTTTACAAAGGGTGGACAATCGCGAGGATGCACAGACAATCATCATTAAAAGTGATTTCACCTACCCCTTCGCTGGAGAAGGTTTGTTTGAAACAGGTGTCTTTGGAAGTTTCAGGGATATCGAGAACGAGTTTACAGTCCTGGAAGGTGATAATGAGAATGATCTAAAAGTGCTGCCCAATTTTGACAACCTTTTTGACTATGACGAGGATATTTATGCTGCTTATGTGATGGCAGGCAATAAAACCGGCTCTCTAAGTTATCAGGCCGGCCTGAGATTGGAGCATTCGGAGATGATTACCAACCTGGAGAAGACCAAC
>DATFJT010000057.1:0-10667 GCA_035269065.1 Saprospiraceae bacterium
ATTGAAGTTATTTCCAGGGTTACCGCAGATTTCACTTCAGATGTTGTAGATGGATGTGCTGATTTTGAAGTTGGATATGAAGATTTGTCTTCGGGTAATGTAATCAATTGGGAATGGGAGTTTGAAGGAGGGATACCCGACTTCAGTACAGAACAGAATCCGGTTGTCTTATACGAAACTCCAGGAACATACGGTGTTACACTAACTGTCTTCAGTCGTCAGGGAAGATACCAGGATGTTAAATCAGATACTTCTTACATTGAAGTTTTTGGCAGTCCTGTGGCGTCGTATACATATACCATAGATCCAAGTAATTCGCGAAGAGTCATTTTTACCAATACAAGTCAAAGTGCCAATAGCTACGAATGGGACTTTGGAGACGGAAACTCCAGTACTGATGAAAACCCTACCCATACTTATGCGGATGATGACTTCTATTTTGTAGAACTCAAGGCTTCCAATAATTGTGACGACGACTTCTATGAGGAAGAAATTGAGATCAGTAGCAGACCAATAGCTGGATTTGGTGCAGACCCGGCTACAGGTTGTGAAGGGAGCTCTGTGCAATACACCAGCACGGCAAGTGACAACACTGAAAGCTGGAGTTGGGAGTTTGAAGGAGGTATACCTAGTACTTCTACAGAAGAAAACCCAGTAGTGCAGTACAATACTCCAGGAATCTACAATGTAACTCAATACGTGACCAACGCGAACGGAGCGGATACATTGGCAGAAATGGATTACATTGAAATATTGGCTCTACCAACATCAGAATTCAGTTCTCAAAGAATTGGCGATGGTATCTACAGCTTCAGTAACAACAGTAATAATAGCAATGGACAGCGGTGGGACTTCGGTGATGGCAGCGTAAGCTCCGATGTCAATCCAACACATAGCTATGGAAGCGATGGATCGTATACGGTAGCGCTAACTACTTTCAATGAATGTGATACAGTAACAAGTACCGAAGATATTCAAGTGATACTGCTTCCTCAGGGTGCTGTGAATGCAGACATCAGCGAGGGATGTGTCCAACTAAACGTACAATTTCAAGATATAAGTTCAGGACAAGTAGATAGCTATCAATGGACTTTTGAGGGCGGGACTCCATCGAGTTCTTCTGATCCAAATCCTTTGGTCAATTACAATAGTCGCGGTTTATTTGATGTGCAATTGATTGTAAGCAATGTTTCTGGCAGTGACACTGTAGATATGGTGGATATGATTGAAGCATTTGACGTTCCTGAGTCTGATTTCAATTTCACACAGGATAGCCTTGATTTTGATTTTACCGATGAAACTAATTTTGCGGATAGTGTGCATTATACATTCGGTGACGGAAATGAGTCAGGACTGAATAGTCCTTCGCACAGTTACGCTGAAGCAGGAAATTATATGGTGATGCAAGTGGCTTTCAATAATTGTGGAACCGATACCACTGTTCAAGTTGTGTCTATCGAGGGTGCAGAACCACTCGCAATTATTGGATCTTCTACAACGACTATATGCGTGGGAGATACTATATTTTATACGGATGAATCGGCTGGTAATCCCACAAGTTGGGATTGGACCTTTGACGGTGGAGAGCCTGCTACAAGTACTGATCAGAATCCGATAGTGGTGTATAACACTCCGGGGATTTTTGATGTCCAATTGGAAGTTGACAACGGAGTTGGTATATCCTCATCAAGTCTTGTGGATTATGTAGAGGTCATTGCAGAACCTAATTTTGATTTCTCAGTCAATCAGAACCAGCTTTCCATTCAACTAAGCGGTACATTTTCCGGAACAATTGATAGCGTGGAATGGGACTTTGGAGACGATACTGGATCCATGGAGAGAAATCCTGAGCACGAGTACGAACAAGAAGGCACTTACACCATTACTTTAACGGTCTACAATGTTTGTGGAGCATTTACATTGACACAGGAAGTGACTGTGATGACATCCAGCCTTGCAGAAATATCCTCTGATCAATACAAAATATATCCCAACCCGGCTCAAAACATTCTTTTTGTTGAGTCGAATGCATTCAATCGTGCAAAAAAGGTCGATGTATTCATGACAGATATTTTTGGGCGGAAGGTTAAAAACTTGCAGACTGAGAAGTTGTCAGGAAATAAATTATCGGTGCAATTAAATAATTTTGCAACTGGTACTTATATGCTTCAGATTGAGGTAGACGGAAAAATGATCTTTGATAAATTTGTAATTAGTAGGTAATCCAAATTACACTTAGATCATACGAGGTCCATTCTAAATGAATGGACCTTTTTTTATTTACTATTTGAAAAAATGGCACAGTGGTAAAAGACAGCTTCTGCAAGAAAAGAGGAAGATGAAACCAAGCGAAGCAATTATTTCCCAGCCGGATAGAACAACCAATCAGAGCCATGTTTAATATGTGCTCCAGCCGGTTTATCTGGTCCGCATGAACTTACCTTACCGATGAGGCCTGCATCTATTTTGAATTCTTCCGCAATACTCCTGGCGTCTTCTGCAGCCTTTTCATCTGAAAAATATAATTCCATTCGGGTACCCATGTTGAATACCTGGTACATCTCCTTCCAGGAAGCACCTGACTCAGCTTGTATGAGTTTAAATACCGGTGGTACAGGGAGCAGTTGATCCTTAATAATTTCTACATCCGGCGCAAAGTTGAGCACCTTAGTATGTGCTCCTCCTGTATTGTGTACAATACCAGTGATGTGGCTGTTTAATTCCTGAATTATTTTTTTGAGGACAGGAGCAAAAGTTCTTGTGGGAGAAGTCAGGAGATCCCAAATAAGCATTGATTTTCCATTCACATCTACTTCGTCACCAAGGTAACGCGATCCTGAGTATACCAGATTTTGCTTCATTGATGGATCGTAGGTCTCTCTGTATTTCTTATAATCTGAATGAAGTACATCATGTCTGGCGGAGGTCAAACCATTACAGGATATACCACTGTTGTAGGAAGCTTCATAAGTTGAACAACCATACGACGCCAGGCCCAAAATGGAATGACCAGGCTTAATTTGAATTTTAAGTACCTCTTTTTTAGGGTAAAGTGCTGATGCGGTAATGCCATTATCAATAGTTCGGACAACATCGCCGACATCTGCGGTCTCCCCGCCGGCATAATGACATTCAATACCATTCTCATTGAGCATATCCACAAAATCCTGATTTCCTCGAATGATAGCAGCTATTACATCACCTGGAATAAGCCCTTTATTCCGGGTGATGGTATTGGATACAACAAATGGTCCAGTACAACCTGAAGCCAACATGTCATCAATATTCATTACCATGGCATCTTGTGCCAATCTTTCCCACACAGACATCTCACCTAGCTCCTTCCAGGTCAGGTATGCCAACACCCCCTTAGTCCCCACAGTATCAGAATGAGAAATCAAGCACATGTCATCATTATCGGTATATACATCCGGTAATATTTTACAAAATGTGTTCTCAAAAAGACCCTTGTCGAGAAAAGAAGTTGCTTTATGTACCTCTGCTTTATCAGAAGAAACTCCGCGCTGATGATATCTGTAAGAATCCATATTTAGGAATTTGATTCAAAAATACCCAAAACAAGTTAGAATAAATACCTAAAGGAAAGCAGTTCTACGCAAACTAAAAGCTACTTTTATATGTTTATCCATAGACAATACCTAAGATTTGAAGTGGATCATATTTACAACTTTGGCGCTTTTGGGCGTATTTTTGGCACAGACACCCTTTTCACAGGAGGATTCTGATTATCACTCCCCAGAAGAACTCAATCAATACCACCAGATGGGAATCGAAAGCGAGGACCATCCTATCTTTCTGCATTCTTCTGAATGCGATGGTTGTCATGGTTTTGACCCTGCAGGAATTGCCAGTGTAGATACCTTCGGCAATGATATTAATATTTTTGATGATTGGAGAGCCTCAATGTTGGGTCTCAGTGCTGTAGATCCTTATTGGAAAGCAAAGGTCGCTCATGAGACCTGGTTGTATCCAAATCAAAAGGAAGATATAGAGGAAACTTGCTTAAAGTGCCATGCTCCCATGGGTCATTACGAGGCCTTTTTCAATGGTGAATCCTACCTGATGGAAGATTTTCACGGAGATAGTCTCGGCATGGATGGGGTAAGCTGTATGAGCTGCCACAGTATTGACAGTAAGAATCTTGGACAAGGATTCAATGGTGACCTCACTCTGGATACTAACGGTGTCGCTTATGGCCCCTACCCTAACCCGTTTGCCGGTCCCATGACTGCATTCGTTGGCGTAAAACCCGAATATTCCTTTCACGTATTTGATGCAGGCATGTGTGCGGATTGTCATACGCTTGTTACTAAAAGTATCGGTGTAGACGGTAATTACACAGGAGAAACATTCGTAGAACAAGCCACTTATCACGAATGGTTAAACTCCATTTACTCTCAAAGAGGTGTCACATGTCAATCTTGTCATATGGAGCAAGTCATGCAACCGATCGTTGTCTCCAGCGGCATTAATGGACTACCTTCTCGCAGTTTTTATAGAAAACATGGTTTCTCCGGTCCGAATAAGCAAATGCTTCAAGCCATTCAACAGAACCTCAACTACCTGGGCCTGGATATTCCTGATTCCTTATTTGACGAAAGCATTGCGCGCTCTGAGCAGCTTCTCGGGCAAAGGACTGCTGACTTACGACTGACTGAAAAACAGATTGAAAGCCAGATTTTTATAGACCTGGACATTCAAAATAAAGCCGGACACAAGTTTCCCTCAGGTTATCCTGCGAGGAGGGCCTATCTTGAGCTCATTGTGGAGAGCCCTTCGGGTGACACTTTGTTTCATAGCGGCAAAAGAAGCAATCATCGTTTGACGCAGATAGATCAAGCTTACGAATCGCATTATGATACGATCAATAATGAAGAACAGGTACAAATCTATCAAATGGTTATTGAGGATAACGCCGGGCAGGTGACCAGTTCGTTAAATGCTGCTTATTCCACTGTAAAAGACAACAGGATACCTCCGAGAGGATTCAGTACCAATTCCTCGGTATATGATACGACAAGAATCGTGGGAGATGCTCTTTTTGACTCAAATTTCAATTTAGACACTGCAGGACAGGAAGGGACGGGTGCAGATCGCCTGACGCTGCAATTGAATGCGGAAAATTTCATCAATCAAGGAATTAATTCTCTTAATATTACTGCGCAGCTCTGGTATGAGTCTATTCCTCAAAAGGAATTAGAAGGTATCTTCTCAGCAGAATTGCCCTCCTCTGATACTTTAAACAAGGTTTTAGAAGGAAATTATTTCCCCGTCTTAGTAGCATCGAGTAAGTTGGACAATATTATCATCAGCTCATCTACAATACCAACGGAGTTCACGAAATCTCCAGTTCTATATCCCAATCCCGCGACTAATCGGGTTTTCATACGAAATGTAAATTCCCTGGAAGTTAATAGGATAATGGCCGTATCAACCACTGGCCAGTCAACAGAACTCACATTTATTACCATGGATGACAGAGAGGTCCTTGTAAACACGGAAGTTCTTCATCAAGGTATATATTTTATAACCCTCAATACATCCAATGGTCAGCAGCTTACCATGCGCTTTATAAAGCATCAATAGCAGTCCTTTCGTATCTTGTCCATTGAGTTTTTGTATGCATGAAGAAATCTATGAGTGGACAACTTTCAAATAGAGAACGTCTGTATTACTCTCGCCAAATGATCATGCCGGGATGGGATGAGGAAACTCAAGTCCAACTGAAAGAATCAAAGGTATTGGTGATTGGAGCAGGTGGTCTATCTTGTCCCATGTTACAGAATTTAGTAAGGGCCGGTGTTGGTCACATTGGTATTGTCGATGGTGATTCGATTCAATACAGTAATCTGCATCGACAAAGTTTATTTGAGGTAGATGATGTGGGTCGCTCCAAAGCAATGGTGGCCGCGGAAAAATTGAAAAGCATAAATCCGCATGTCACTATTGAAGTTCATCATCATTATCTCACACAAAGAAATGCCGAAGAATTATTTACTCGATTCGATATAGTAGCAGATGGTACAGACAATTTTCCCACCCGGTATTTAGTAAATGATTACGCTGTCAAATTTAACTTGATCAATGTATTTGCCGCGATCAATGGCTTTGAAGGACAATTGGCTGTATTCAATTACCCGTTGGGGGAGCACCAGAGAAGTGGTCATTACCGCGATATTTTTCCGCTGCCTCCTCCATCAGACGAGGTACCAAATTGTGCTGAGCATGGTGTGTTGGGTACGACTACCTCCACTATGGGGAGTCTGCAGGCCGCTGAAATCATAAAGGTAATTCTTCGCTCGGAAAATGTTTTTTATAACAAGCTGGTTCACATCGACTTGCAAAGTTTGGAGCAAAGACAAATACAGTATATCCCAGGAGGTGAACCGGACTGGAATAGCATTTCTGCTACTGAGTATGATCATAAATTATGTGTTCCGGCAAAGGAAGAAATTTCCATGTTGGAAAAATATTATGAGGAATTGTTACAATTATACCGAGAAGTTGATTCACTTCAATGGGTTGATGTTCGTTCCAAAAAAGAGCACCTCATTGATCCGTTTTCCGGTCGCAATATTCCATGGAATACCAAGCAAAATGTAAGCCAATATAAAACGGATAGGCCAGTTGTATTTTATTGTCAAACTGGTAAAAGAAGTGCTGAGGTTTTACAGTTATTTCTTAAGCAATATCCCAAGGCTGAAGCTTACTCTTTGAAAGGTGGCGTGGAAAAATGGCTGTATGATTCTCAAAAATCATCTCAATGAATGTCATTCTAAGCATACCAAGACAACTGGTCAAAAGGGGCTATCTCCTAACAGCTCTCTTTCTCATGATGCTTGGTATAGGAAAAATTCATTTTTCTAAAGCTCAGCTCATTTCTGGTGATGGCATTTATTATTACGCACAGGTAAGGTCTCTCATTAAAGATCTTGATTGGAATTTTAGCAATGATCTAAAAATGTACCAACCTGATCATGCACCAAGAAAAATTCATACCCACCCTGAAACTGGTCGAGTCATCAATAAATATCCTGTCGGCAGTTCCCTGCTGTGGCTACCGTTTTTACTGATGGCTCATATAATCAGTTTTTCCCTACATATAATGGGCATTACAATGGATGTATCAGGTTATGGCCTGCTGGATCAAGTATTGCTTTTAATCGGCAGCATTTTTTATTTCCTTTTTTCTGCTCATTTGCTCAGCCTGACTGCGCGAATGATATTCCCAGACTGGAAAATCCCTCGCTTTTTAGGTCTTGCCTTTTTGATGCTGACCACAGCATTGTATTACACCGCTGTTGAGCCCTCCATGTCTCATATACCTTCCTTGTTTTCTGTAAGTGTCTTCCTCTACTTAAGCATTTTGTCTATTCGTGAAAAGCCAAACCTATGGATTGCATTACTCTACGGTGCCTCGGCTGCACTCATGATCTTAGTGCGAAACCAGAATGTTTTTTTCTTAATCTTACCTCTTTTCTGCCTTCTCAACAAGGATCATTATCGATGGAAGCATTTTTTTCTTTCTGTTTTGGGAGGAATCATTGTTCTTACACCACAATTTGTCTATTGGAAGGTCATTTACAACGAATGGATCTTGTATTCTTACCAGGGGGAAAGTTTTGCATACCTGGCACAACCTAAATTTATTGAAGTATTGTTCTCACCAGTATCTGGCTTGGTTACCTGGCATCCAGTGCACATATTTAGTATAACCGGCCTTGCGGCAATAGCCTTCAGCGGCAGACCCTACATGCGCGTTTTTTTGATACTGCTTCTTATTCAACTTTTCTTATATGCATCCTGGGAATGCTGGTGGCTAGGTGATTCCTTTGGTTACAGAGGGTTGGCCAATGCTTTACCATTACTTTTCCCCGGATTTGTTTGGGTATACCATCAAGCACAAAAATTAGACTATCTAAAACAATTTTATTCCATCTGGACGCTACTTTTCCTATGGAATATATATTTGCTCGCTTTATACGCTTCAGGAAAAATTGCCCATGCGGGTCCGCTAAAATGGAAAGACCTTTTCGGATGGTGGACTGTATAAGGCCAAAGTATATCACCTAATTGGTCAGCATCAATGAAAAACCATGCCTGATAAAACTGCTAAAAAGATATTAGGAGCCAGTCAACTCATTATGTGGACAATATGGGCCAGAGGGGTTTTCAATAGTTTTCGACGAGAATTAATTCATGATCTCTTCTGTTTAAACCAGGAAGATTCATACAGATCCAAGCTTATCCAAAGACAAAAGAAATACATTTTATTTCACTTGGTTTATTGTCGACTCTTGATCGCCATCCAAAAAAGAAAGTTGAACAATGCTGAGGTCAAACGGATTCTGTATTTCAGTGCCCTGGCACCATTATTTGATGATTTACAGGATAATAAAGGCTTAATTCTTAAAAAGAGGGACCTCCAAGTGCTTATAGAAGGGAATAAACATCCTAAATTATCCAATACTGAAAACGTGCTCGCAAAAAAGTACATTTCAGGCACCTTTAATGGTTTAGAACAAGAAAAGATCAGACACTTAACACGAATGGCCCTTCAGTTTTTACAAGTAAATCAAGCATCATCAGCACCCAACAGTGAAAAAGGTATGCTTACAGCAATGATGTATCGCAGCTTGCTCGACGGAAAGATATCTGAAGCGGAAGAGCATCTCGTAAAGAAAAGCGGTTATTTGGGGCAGTTTATAGACGACATCTTCGACTATTACGAAGACAGGAAACTCGGCTTACTCACGCTGGCTACAGCTCATCAAGACAACCCAGGTTTAAAGGCATCCTGGTCCACGGCAAAGCGTGATTTTCTCGATGATTTAAAAGTCCACATGAAGAATAAAGGACTGGAATATCAGACCATCTATTATACTTTTTCTCTTCTATTGCATTTACCATATGTAGCACTGAAACAATACGGAAAATTCATTGATCATAAGGGTGAACTGAGACATGAATTACCACGAAAGGCCTTCATCTGCGACATGGAACTTTTGATCAACAGATACCGATTGATTAAAATATTCCTCAATTCCAACGGATAAATTCCTCAAATCATAGGGGGATGTTGCTGTGCTTTTTCTTTGGCAGATTTCTCTTTTTATCCTTCAGCATATTAAAGCCTGTGATTAATTTTGAGCGTGTCGTCGCAGGATCAATGACCGCATCAATAAATCCCCTCTCCGCAGCAAGGTAGGGATGCGCAAACATTTCGGCATATTGGTCTTCTTTCTCCTTCAGTGTCTTTTCAGGATCCTCAGAACTTGCGATTTCCCTTCTAAAAATAATCTCACTAGCCCCTTTTGCTCCCATAACTGCAATTTCTGCTGTAGGCCATGCAAAATTGAGATCTGCACCAATATGCTTGGAATTCATAACATCATAAGCGCCTCCGTAAGCCTTTCGCGTGATCACCGTAATTCTGGGAACTGTTGCTTCACTAAAAGCGAACAACAACTTAGCGCCATTGGTAATGATTCCATTCCATTCCTGGTCCGTGCCAGGAAGAAAGCCAGGTACGTCTTCAAAAACAAGCAGTGGAATATTAAAACTATCGCAAAAACGTACGAATCGCGCTGCCTTTTTCGAAGCATCCACATCTAAAACACCAGCAAGGTGCATGGGTTGGTTAGCCACTATGCCGATCGACCTGCCAGCTAAAAGTCCAAAACCCACTACAATATTTTCTGCATATTTCTCATGTACTTCCATAAAGCTATCCACATCCAGAACAGAGTTAATCACGTCCTTAATGTCATAAGGCTGTGTATTTTTCTCTGGCATGATGTCTCTCAATGCAGATCTGAATTCATCACCAGTTTCATAGGCGTACACCGGAGCTTTCTCCTCACAATTCTGAGGAATATAAGTCATCAGGTTCCTAATTTGTCTTAAACATAAGACATCATTGGCTGCTGTGAAATGTGTTACACCACTTTTAGACGCATGAGTAAACGCGCCCCCCAATTCTTCACTCGAAACATTCTCATTGGTAACGGTTTTGACCACATTCGGTCCTGTCACAAACATATAACTGGACTTCTCTACCATGGAGATAAAATCTGTTATGGCCGGACTATACACTGCTCCTCCTGCGCATGGCCCTAAAACCGCGCTTATTTGGGGAACTACTCCTGAAGCCAGTGTGTTCCGGTAAAATATATCAGCATATCCACCCAGTGATTTGACCCCTTCCTGTATACGTGCACCACCACTGTCATTTAAGCCAATCACAGGGGCTCCATTCTCCATGGCCAGATCCATGATTTTACATATTTTTTCTGCATGCGTCTCTGATAATGACCCACCGAAAACGGTAAAGTCCTGAGCAAAAACGTAAACCAGTCTCCCATGAATACTGCCAAAGCCCGTTACTACACCATCTCCATCATACTGCATTTTCTCGAGGCCAAAGTCTGTTGATCGATGTCGAACCAAAGCCCCAATTTCCTCGAAACTATTGGGATCCAGGAGTATATCAATACGCTCATGAGCAGTTAGCTTTCCCTTAGCATGTTGTTTTTCTATACGGTCAACTCCTCCTCCTAATTTAGCCTTTTTAAGCCTGTCCTTTAAATATTGTAGTTTATCTTTCATCTGTTTATTCTAGCATTGACTTATTATCGCTCTTGTTG
>DATFJT010000058.1:0-7022 GCA_035269065.1 Saprospiraceae bacterium
TCAGCACCATGGCCACGACCAATAGCGTATGAGAATGCCGAAAGGAGTGTATCATCAACTCAAGGGAAGCAAAAAGCAACATTGAACTGAGTATGGCCCAGGAACGACTAAAAAAATAAAGACCGATACGGTAAGCAAAGAAAAATATGAGGCCGTAAAGTAAAGCTTTAAGTAAGGCAATCGACCACAAATTCGGGCCTAAAAGAACAACAATTGAGTTTTGCAGCCAGGAATACAAAGGCGGTTGCGGTCCATAGCCCCAAAACCACCATTGACTCAGGTAGATCAATTCCGCTTCATCTAATTCCAGCACGGGCTTGGAAATCACACGCATCAAGGCAAAAAATCCAAAATATACCAGGACAAAGCGATCAAAATGCCTCTTCAATTCTTCGATCCAGTTCATTCCTGACAACAATTAGCAGGTTTTCTCTATTGAAATGTCAAAGATCAGGATTTTCTAATTAAAGTGAATCTCTTGATTGTCAATTATTTAAAAATTCTTACTTTCTCAAAAAAGTTTATGTATGAATATCATTGAATGGGTTAAAAGTTATTTCAAAGATCCCAAAAGCGAGGAGAGCAATAAGACTCCCGATGAATTCTGTCCTATGTGCTGGGGATATCAGCAATACCAGGGTAAGTTTGTGAGAGATTTGAAAAAAAATCATATCGACCTCAACAATATTGACGAAAACATAGGTTGGATTGAAGGTTATGCTGCAAAGAATCTAACAGGTATCATGATGGAAAGAAAAGGTTCTGAAGGGCACTGTCCTTCTTGTGGAAATGACGCCCGCTTGTAATTCGAAATGTAAAGCACAAGGAACCAAATGGTCTAAAATTTGTCCTTCAATAAAAAAGATATGGAAAAAGCAACCGTCGGTGGTGGATGTTTCTGGTGTATTGAAGCTGTTCTTCAACGACTAAAGGGTGTGAAAAAAGTCGTTTCTGGATATGCTGGAGGATATATAGAAGACCCGGGATATCGGGAAGTATGTGCAGGCACCACTGGTCATGCAGAGGTGGTACAGATTACTTTCGACCCGGAAAAAATCAGCTACAAGGAACTCATTCAGGTCTTCATGCTCAGTCATGACCCCACGAGTCTGAACAGACAGGGAGCAGATGTGGGTACCCAATATCGGTCCATCATCCTCTACCACAATGATGAACAAAAAGCGCAGGCGGAAAAAGTTATTGAGGAATTGAAGCCCCACTTCGAGCAAGCTGTTGTTACCGAGTTAAAAGCCCTTGAAACTTTCTATCCGGCAGAAGCCCAGCATCAAAATTACTACAACAACAATCCCGGAGCAGGTTACTGTCGCATCGTTATTGATCCCAAGGTGCGCAAATTACGTGCTGATTTTTCAAACCTGCTGGCGGAATAGAAAAGTTGATTTTTTATGGAGAGAGACATTCGATCGCTTTACTTCACGGGTTATTGTTATTGGAGCATGGAAGCCGTATTCTCTCACCTCAGAGGCGTAAAAGATGTTCAATCGGGTTGGGTCTCTCTTAAGGAATCCTATGAAATTGAAGCTGTAAGGGTCGTATTTTTACCAGATGATATAGACCCTTCCGCTCTCATTGCTATTCACTTGTCTATGCATCGAACAGATTTGCAGCAAGGCATTAAAAAACGTTACCCATCAAAGGTGTGTACTGAGATAGAAGCAGATATCGATGTTATACAATCGCTGATAGAGGACATTTCTCAGAGATCCAATCGCATTTATTATTGTAAATCTGAGCGATTGTCTACTTTTCGGCCAGCGGATGCGCGCTATGACGACTATTATCTCAGTGGGCCTGAAAAACCCTATTGTCATCAATACATTCGCCCCAAATTAGATCAGCTAAAAGACGGCTGGCCTGAATTATTCATCCATAAAGATGTGGTCCCCGAATGAAGAGATCAAAAATGAAGATTGAAAACTCGAAAGGACATCTATTGAATGCCTTTTTGGAACTCCCGGCGAATCAAAAGCCGGACGAGTACGCCATATTCGCTCATTGCTTTACCTGTAGCAGCAGCCTGGTAGCAGTAAGAAATATCAGTAGAGAATTGACAGCACAGGGTTTTGGTGTGTTGCGGTTCGATTTTACGGGTTTAGGGTTGAGTGAAGGGGAGTTTGTGGAAAGTCACTTCTCTGCTAATGTGCAGGATTTGTTGGATGTGCATCAGTACATGACGCAGGAATACAAAGCTCCTGCCCTTCTCATCGGCCACTCTCTTGGCGGTGCGGCTGTCATCTGTGCTGGGAAAGAGTTATCCAATGTAAAGGCGGTTGCGACTATCGGAGCTCCAGCAAATGTTTCCCACGTCAAAAAGCACTTTTCTCATGCCATTGATGAAATTGATGAAAAAGGAGAGGTGAAAGCGAACATCGGGGGCCGGTCGTTCACCATTAACCGTGAATTCGTCAAGCATTTTGAGAAAACAGATCTTCTGGAGGTAGTGAGTGAATTAAAAAAGCCTCTTCTCATCATGCATTCGCCCTTTGATAAAATCGTGGGCATAGATAATGCTGAAAAATTGTACAAACACGCCTATCACCCTAAAAGCTTTATATCGCTGGATAAAGCAGACCACTTGTTAATGAACGAGGACGACAGCCTCTATGTCGGTGAAGTTATAGGGGCCTGGGTCAAACGCTACTTTAAACGTCGAAAAGCAGCTGCATTGGACAGAGCCGGAGAACAATTGGTTGCTCATCTGGATCTCGAAGAGTACAAATACACGACAAAAATACAACTGAATAAGCACCATCTGGTAGCTGATGAGCCGGAGTCTATTGGAGGTGATGACTTTGGCCCATCACCCTATGAATTACTCATCTCCGCCCTTGCCGCATGCACGACCATGACGCTTAAAATGTATGCGAAAAGAAAAAAATGGAATCTACAGGAGGTCTTTGTTTACATCAGCCATGAGAAAACTGAACCCAGAAATGGAGATGAAGAAAACAAACTCAAACCTGACCTTTTCAAAATGAAATTTCGTTTCATCGGTGAGCTGGATAAGGAACAAAAAGAACGCCTGGTAGAAATTGCAGGTAAGTGTCCGGTGCACCGGAGCCTGAAGAGTACCAACTATTTTGAATCTTCAATGATAGATCAAGCACTGTAAATGGACTTTTTAAACAAGAGCGCAAAAGAAATCAAAACAGCCTTTTCAGATTTGCGGAAAAGGACCGAAGACCTCTGCGCGCACATTAAGCCGGAGGATTCGGTCGTACAACCTGCCGTATTTGTTTCACCACCAAAATGGCATCTCGGACATACGAGTTGGTTTTTTGAAGAATTTGTACTTAAGGCCTTTGGGAAAAATTATCGGCCTTACCGCGAAGATTACGATTTCTTGTTCAACAGTTATTACAATCATGCCGGTGACCGGGTACCCAGAGATCAAAGGGGATTGATGACGCGTCCTACACTGTCTGAGGTGATGGATTTTAGAAACAATATCACTGAGGAAGTCTTGAAGCTTTTGGATGAGCTGGATTCCGATCATCGGGTCTATCATGTGCTGGAAATTGGCATGAACCATGAAGAACAACACCAGGAATTGCTTGCATATGACATAAAGTTCATCCTGGGACACCAGGTGCTTTCCCCTGAAATGGAGACAAATTTCAAACAGGAAAAGAATTCCTCATCAGATGGGTTCGTCGCCATGGATGAGGGCATTTACGAGATGGGCCATCTGGGGGAAGGTTTTTCTTTTGACAATGAGCATCAAGCCCATAAGGTCTTTTTACACAGCTATGAATTATCTAAAGGGCTGGTCAAAAATGCCGATTACCTGGAATTCATAGAAGATGGAGCTTACGAGAATTTCGCTCTTTGGCATTCTGACGCCTGGGATTTTGTCAATGCCAACGGTCTTGAAGCACCACTGTACTGGCATAAACCTCAGGAAGAATGGTATCACTATCGCCTCAACGGTTGGCAACTTATTGATCCCAATGCTCCGGTGGAACACATCAGTTTTTACGAAGCAGCGGCTTTCGCAGAATGGGCAGGTTATCGCCTACCGACGGAGTTTGAATGGGAAGCTGCCAGTGGAAAGTTTGATTGGGGTCATCTCTGGGAATGGACAGAAAGTGCTTATCTCCCCTATCCAGGATTCAAGGCTGCGGAAGGTGCCCTGGGAGAATACAACGGCAAATTCATGGTCAATCAGAAAGTCCTCAGAGGAGCTTCCTATGCTACCGCACCAGGCCACAGCAGACCTACTTATCGCAATTTCTTTCACCCGGATATGAGATGGCATTTGGCGGGCATTCGATTGGCTAAAAAACAAAATCTCTGATCAATGAGTGATTTGGAGGCTTTCAGGAAACACGTTACGCAAGGCCTGAGGCGAGATACCAAGCAATTGTCGTCAAAGTATTTTTATGATGAAAAAGGCGACCAACTCTTTCAGCGTATCATGCGTATGCCGGGCTACTATCTCCCGAGGTGTGAGATGGAAATCATCCGGGAAAAAAGCCGGGATATAGCTGAACGTATTGATGCCCCATCGGTAGAAATTATTGAATTGGGCGCCGGAGACGGCAGCAAAACCAAACATTTACTGTCGAGCTTCCAGAAAAATGGAAAACAACTGCGATACATTCCTTTGGATATTTCTAAAGACGTGTTGGTCAGTTGCAAAGAGAATGTCCTCCAGGAACTCCCCGGACTCAAGGTAGAATGCATTGATGGAGATTACTTTAAAACCTTATCGCAAATAGAAAGAAGGCATCCGGCTATTTGGATGTTTATGGGATCCAACATCGGAAATTACCTGGGTGAAAAAGCACATGAATTCTTGCAATTTCTCTATCAGAAAATGAAGGCAGGAGATTACCTTCTCCTTGCAGCTGACCTAATGAAGCATCCAAAGATCATCTTAAATGCCTATAATGATCCGGAAGGCATTACCCGTGCGTTCAACCTCAATCTTCTGGAACGCATCAACCGGGAGTTGGATGCCAACTTCGACCTCGAAAGCTTTGACCATTATCCCTACTACGACCCCATATCCGGAACGACCTTCAGTTTCTTGGTCAGTTTGGCCAAGCAGCAGGTGACCATAAATGGGGAAGTTTTTAATTTTGAAGCTTACGAAGTAATCCATACAGAGGTATCTCAAAAATACCGCCTTCGAGATATTTCTCAACTTGGAAAAAAGGCCGGCTTTGAGTTTATCGAACATTTTACCGATCAAAATGCTTACTACACTGTGAGTATGTTTCAAAAAAAATGAAGATTATGTTGAAGTGGGTCGACATTGTTAATTTTGCCAAGAAGGGCAACCCCAAACCTGATCAAAGGGTGGAAAAAAAAGAATCAGAGTGGAAGGAACGATTATCTCCTGAGGCTTTCCGGGTCACGAGGCAGCACGGTACAGAAAGAGCCTTCAGCTCCGATATGTGCACTGCTTTTGAGCCGGGTAAATATGCTTGTGTCTGCTGCGAAACCTTGCTGTTTGATGCATATGAGAAATTTGACAGCGGAACCGGCTGGCCCTCCTTTACGCAACCTGCAAAAGAAAATGCCATCGCTTACAACATGGATAATTCTTTTGGCATGCAACGCATAGAAACCCTTTGTAATACCTGTGACGCTCACCTCGGTCATGTTTTTCCGGATGGGCCGCCCCCCAGTGGTTTAAGGTATTGTATCAATGCCGTGGCATTGGAAAGAATGACTCAAGAACAAGAATAAAAAACATCCTATGAAAATTCTGGCTTTTGCAGGAAGTAACAGCAGCACTTCCATTAACAAAGCGTTGGTGACCTACACCGCAAGTTTCTTCAAAGAAACCGAAATACTGGATCTCAATGACTATGAAACCGCTATTCTAAGCATTGACCGAAAAAATGAGTCCGGTATTCCTCAGAAAATCCTAGATTTCTCTGAAAAAATAAACGGCGTAGATGGTATTATCTTATCACTAGCCGAACACAACGGCGCCTATTCAGCAGCATTTAAAAATATTTTCGATTGGCTTTCTCTCATACCCGGAAAAACTGTTTTCATGGAAAAGCCTATATTACTCATGGCAGCATCCCCGGGAAAAAGAGGTGGCAAAAGTGTCTTAGAAATTGCTGAAAAACGCTTTCCATTCAATGGAGGAAAGGTGGTAACCAGCTTTTCCTTTCCTGCATTCAACGATAATTTTGACACCGATGAAGGTAAAATCACCCATGAAACGTTGGATCAGGAATTGAAAAAGAAAATCGAAGAATTTAAGGCATTTTTAAATAACAACTAAAAAATTAACGGACGTGCTCTTTTTTCAAAATTATTGAGCATTCTAAACTTGCCTTTCTTCATTTTTAGTGTATTTTATATCTTCACCTTGGGGTTAAACCCAACAGCGTTTTAATTATTCAGCTCGTTTTGATATTAAAATACCATGAAAAACACACTATACCTCTTTCTCCTATTTATTTTTTCTCAAACTGTTGTTCTTGATTTTACTGATGCCCAAGACACCCCTTGGACAATAGAAATAAACGATGTCGAAGCCGATGTGGGAAATGATATTTCTATTTATGTAGTCATGAATGGTCGGGATAGCCTGCTTTCATTGAACCTCAGTTATGAATGGGACTTTAGATTCCTGGAATACAAAAGCATTGTTTTCAGCTCTGAAGTCTTTGCAGAAGATTTGAGTGATTTAAGACTGGACGGCAATTTTGAAGGACGTTCCTATTTGTCTATTTCTCTTGAAGCAAATAATTTATCACTCATCGAAAACGACACCCTCGCCATATTGACTTTTACTGCTTTACAGGAAGGCCGCAGCTATATTCGTCCATGGACCTATCGCAGTGAGCCTCGCTCTGAGCAGTCGAGACATGGAACGAGTACCATTAACATAGGTAATCTCCCACCGCGTCAGCTTGATTTATACTTTCCTCAATCGGATAAATATTTCAAGCGCAGCAATAACATATTATTGCTTGACCCCATGCTTTTCCCTGAATTGGGCGTTATTGAAGAAATCAGTTTTGATATACACT
>DATFJT010000059.1:0-3245 GCA_035269065.1 Saprospiraceae bacterium
ACTCATATGGGCAGTAGTGGTTTCACTGGTGATTAGAAGAGCGATTAACGCTAAAAGCAGGCCGTGATAGCAATGGTTCATAGCGGTAGAATTTTGCGATTATATTATGTTAGATTCTACCCATTAACGGAAAAAGGAGCGGAGTGTTATTAAAAACTGGAGATTAACTGTATCCGGGGTATTTTTTCCCGCGATAGGCAAAAAGCAAACCGAATCCTATAAGAATAAACGGGATGCTCAGTAATTGTCCGGTACTCAGACTTTGTCCAAAGTACTCCTCTAGTCCACCCTGGCTTCTTTTGAAATACTCCAGTAAAAATCGAATGCCCCAAAGTACAATCAGGAATACCCCAAAAATTCGCCCCTTGTAGGCGCCAGCATTTCTTTTTGAGTACATCCACCATAAAAGGAAGAAGAATAGTAAATAAGAGATGGACTCGTATAATTGGACCGGGTGCCGGGGAATTTGGTCGATTTTTTCAAAAACAAAGGCCCAGGGTACATCTGCGGACTTGCCGATAATTTCACTGTTCATCAGGTTGCCAAGTCGAATAAAAGCCCCCGCAAGAGCAATAGGCACCACGACACGGTCAAAAATCCACAACCAGTGTTTTTTGCTCACACGCTGATTGAAAAGCAATAAGGCTATGATAATGCCAATCGCTCCACCGTGACTGGCCAGCCCCATAAAGCCGGTGAACCTGAACTCAGGCTCGAATTGAACGGGCAGGAATATTTCCAGGATATGCTGGCTGTAATAATCATAGTCATAAAAGAGGCAATGCCCTATTCTGGCTCCAGCAATAGCCCCTATAAATACATAAAAAAGTAATTTGTCGAGCCACTCTTCAGGCAGATTCTCCCTGTCAAAAATGCGCTTCATAACGAAGTAACCAATAAGGAAACCTGCTGCAAACAGCAGGCTATACCAGCGCAATTGAAAAGCCCCAATTTCAATGATTTGCGGATCGGGATTCCAGTGAATGACATCCAGCATAGCTTTTTGCTGCAAAATAATAAAATATGCAAGCTTAATAGTTACCCTTTAAAGAGGATGATTGATTCAATCTGATACAAGCGGCTGATCCTGCTCTCCGTAGTTGTCCAGGTAGGCTCTTAATTTTGTGAGTTGCTCCTTGTCGCCCAAAAGAATAAAACTGGAATCCTTGATTAGCTTGGTATTCGGAGGGGGATTGACCAGGTAGCGTCCACCTGGTGTTTTATAGCCTATGATATTCGCTCCCGATACATTTCGAATGTTGAGGTCTGCAATGCTTTGATTGTGGCATGCTTCTGGCATTTGCCTGTAATGGATTTCCTCAAAACCAACATCGGATTCAAATTCATTCGTTAAGAAGCTAAAAAACTCCACTGTCTCAGGCTTATTGACAAGGGTGGCCATGTAGAAACTGCCTATTTGATCGGGGAGAATGACGTGGTCCGCTCCCGCCAGCCGCATCTTTTTTTCCGCATGGCGGCTAATGCCACGACTCACAATATTGAGCTCCGGTTTCAATTGATCTGCGCTAAGAACTATGAAAAGGTTTTCACTGTCATCAGGCAGGGTAGTAATCAGACTTTTGGCACGCATGATGCCGGCTTTTTTAAGGATCTCGTCCTCAGTGGCATTTCCTTCGATATACAGCATTTCCAGGTCATTACTCTGAATTTCCCTGATGATTTCATGGTCCATCTCGATTACCACAAAAGGTAATTTATGTTTTAAAAATGTTTTGGCAACTTCTTTACCATACCGCCCGTAACCACATAAGATGACATGGTCTTGAAGGGAATCAATTTTGGACTGAATGTGTTTCAAATGCAGATTTTTAAAAAATTCACCTTGGACAACATAATACGTAAAAACGGATAAAAAATAGGCAAAAACACCAATATTGAAAATGATAAGAAAAGACGTAAAAATACGGCCTTCCGGACTTAGAGGCCTAACTTCAGTAAATCCTACTGTGCTAAAGGCAATAACAGCCATGTAAAATGCTTCAATAAGCCCGTACTCCTCAATGACCATGTAGCCAAGTGAACCCCCTATCAAAGATATAGCAATCAAAATCCATGCAATATCACCTCTCAACAAGCGCCCTGTGAATTTATAGTTGCCCCAGCTTCTTTGCCATAAATCGGCCATTCTTCGATTTTTTTCTCAAGATACGCTAATTCAAGCTTTTACAGAGGTAGCAGTTTCTGCTTTTTGCCAT
This sequence comes from Saprospiraceae bacterium, assembly GCA_035269065.1. Taxonomy (GTDB): domain Bacteria; phylum Bacteroidota; class Bacteroidia; order Chitinophagales; family Saprospiraceae; genus DATFJT01. The sequence goes on from DATFJT010000059.1 coordinate 2,217, forward strand.
TAGGACGGTCTTCCCGGTCAAGAAATTTTCGACTGATCTGCTGTGTTTGTCATCGCTTTAGGGGCAATATTTTTGTGAGAATTAGATTTAATTAGTGGCAACTATTCAAGATCTCTTTTTAAATTCAATTTGAATCTTCGAGAGATTGAATAAGCTATTTTTAATGATCATATCGGTCTTTTTTCTCCTGCATCTGGCGGAAAGGGATGATTCAATCTACTATGAAAGCCCACGACTCGGGCATTTCCTCTTTTTTGATCAGGAACTTTCTCATGACGGGAAAACAAGTTGTGCCTCCTGCCACGACCCTCGATATGCTTTCACGGACAGGTATCGACAGTCTTTCAATGCCTATGGGGATCCGCTTGCTACCAATTCCAGCTCCTTATTGAACCTGGAAAATTTCCAATACTGGAGCTGGAGAGATACCACAGTGAGTTCCCTGCATAATCAAATGAAACGTCCGCTCTTCTCTCAACATCCCATTGAAATGGGCTTTAATCTGGACAGCATAAAAATATTGTCTAACTTATATGATAAGTACAGCTTTTTAATAGAAGGCATGTGTTCTGACGAATGGAACTCTGATTGTGTGAGAAAAGCAATTTCATTTTATTTAGCCGAATTGAAAAGCAGGAATTCCGACTACGATAAATGGCTCGATCACCTGCATTGTGACAAATGGCTCCCATCTTTTGAAAAAGGAATTCATGTATTTTTTGAGAATGGTTGCCAGAGTTGCCATGGTGGGAGAGACTTCAATGAGCAGGAAGCTGCGGTCTCAAAGGTTTTTACTATTCGCCCACCTTCTCTGAGAAATGTGGTGCTAACTAGACCCTATTTTTACGATGGTCGAACGGCTTCCTTGTCAGCGGCTCTGAGGAATCACCCAAAACATCTATGGCGCGCAGATTCTTCTGAAAGCATTGAAATACAGCTTCCGCAAGAAAAAATGCAGGATCTTTTGACCTTTCTTCATGCATTGACAGATACCTCGTATCTGGACAATCCGTTATATTTGAATCCTCA
>DATFJT010000060.1:0-2603 GCA_035269065.1 Saprospiraceae bacterium
CTCAATATCAGTGATCAGGTACAGGCAAACACGGATGGCATCTTCAATCTCAATTTGGATTGGGATGCGGCGGAAGGCATGAAAATAAAGGGCTTTGTCATGGGTGCCTACGCAGAACGTGAATCCGAAGTATTCATGGAACGCAATTTTGTAGCAGAGAACAAAACCCGGACAGAGGTCATGACGAGAAACACCAGGACACCCATCGCCAATACTTTTTGGCGAATGGAATGGAACATTGACAGCACAACTTACCTGGAAGTGTCCCTGCCCGCTACCATAAATACCAGTACAGCGGAGGAGCGCCGTACCGGTGATTTTTCCTCCGTCCCTTTCAATACGGCCAACGATGAGGAGGAACTCAGTTACAGCTTTACCCCTTATGCACAGTGGCGAAAGAGAGTAGGTAAAGATGATATTTGGAGCATGAATGCGCGATACCAGGACATACAGCAAGATGGAGACCGTTTATTTGAGGATATTTTTCCCTTCCTGGGTGTTCCTTTGGCATCCACTGATTCGATCTACCGTTTGATGCAAACAAGGGATTTGGCTAAGAAAGAAGCGGGCCTGAATACCAATTATAAATGGATTATGGGCAATTGGTTCTTACAGCCGGGTGCAGAGTACAGTTACAGAGATCAAAATATTGATTTTGGCTCCAATGTCAAAGGTGATCTTGATTTTGACATAGGAGATCGCATGATTGAGCGCAGTGCCATCATGAATCTTCAAGGGGGATATGAAACAAAACGCTGGGAAGTCATTCCGGGATTCAGCTGGAATTATTTGAGTCGTAATTTTCGACTGGAGGACGATTTTCAGGAGTGGTTTCCGGGAGCTACCATGAGAGTAGTGCGCAAATTTAATAGGGCACACAATTTGAGACTAACTGGTAGTTACGGCATTCAGTATCCGGAATTCAATCAATTGTGGGGTATCAACGAAGTCAATTCTGCAACTGAAGTCTCGACCGGAGCTTATCCATTTGACCTGGCTACAAAGGGATATTCTGCTTCTGTCAACTACAGGAATTTCATCGTCAAGAGGCGAACCTTTATCTTCGCCAATGTGACTTACAATTACAACGAGGATGTCATCACCAATTTTACCCAGAGTTTCGGGGATTACATTGTATCCGGTTTTCTACCAACACCTGAATCAGAAAGCCTTAGTGCGAGAGCATTTTTTGGGTATGAGTTGCCCTTTTTCCCTATACGTATAGAACCCTCCTTTAATTACAACTGGAACAGCGGATTTTCTGCGAATGGCAACGACCAATTTGAGACAGAAAGCGAAAGGCAGGCCTATGGACTGGAATTTGAGTCGCGCTGGGAGTTCCCGTTGAATATGGAGTTGGGAATGGATTATGCCATCAATACGGTGGATGTAGAGGGTGGTCGATCTCTTACCTTTGAATCTTGGGAACCCTATATAGAGCTGGAATACAAAGTAGGTCGACTAACTGCCGAGACTGATTTTTCCTATGATCTAGCGGGTACGGGGGATCTGAGAAATGATTTATACCTTCTTGATTTTGGTTTGCAATTTGAATTAAAAGACAAGCCGCTGAGTTTGCTGTTAGAAGCAAACAATGTATTGAACTTAGATCCACGTGAGAGAGTGCGGAATACCTTCGGCCTCAATGTCACCGAGTTGAGAAGATACCAGGTCTTTCCCGGATTTATCCTGGCTGGGATACAGTGGAGTTTTTAGGGTTTATACCACCGGATAATTATATTTTTTTGAAATTAGACATTGTTTTATTCAGGGAATATTTATAAATCCCTAATCAGAAATGTGAAAGATAACCAAATACGTAATATTATGTTTACTAATTTTTCTTTTAAACCAGTCTTACTTACTTATCCTTGCATTAAGCGGATGTTCTGAGGAGGGTGTGCTGTCTCCGAATGATATTTTGAGCATACCGGGTGCAGGTAATAGCACTCAAGGAACAGCGAATTATATGACAAGCTTTCAGAGATGTGAAACCTTGCAATTTGATGAAAATGGCATCACTGTTGATGGGAATATGTTTGTTTTTAAGCATTTTGTGGACCTTCACAGTGTCCTTACTGAAGTCAACAATGGGCCAATTGAGGAATATGATCATTGGCTTGAATCTTTTGGTATCAATACCATTTACGGCGATTATTCCAATGCATTAGAAGGCGAGTATCAACTTTATGAGAGTTTTGATGAAAGCTCTTCCAATGAAAGTGAATTTACTAAAGCACTGAATAATTGGAAAATCAGTCATCAAGATTATACCATAATTGATCAAGAGTATAATCTGTATCCTGCGCTGGATATTGTGGGTATGGATGCAATCCTAAATAGAAATGGCGAATTTCGAGTTTGTGACCAATATTTCCTATTCACAAATTCTTTGAGGTTTCAGACTGACGTGTCCAATTTGAAGACCATAAATTACATCAGAAATAACAAGGAAAATAACTGGAAACTTGGGTATAACGAAGAATTTGATTTAATGGTAAGTGATGTATAAGGATCCATGCAAAAATCCAATACTGAAAAGGCTACTCTTGGTTATAGGGAAACTTGTTTGACACAATGTGGTTTATGGAACAATGAAGATA
>DATFJT010000061.1:0-6418 GCA_035269065.1 Saprospiraceae bacterium
CGTATTTTATCCGGATGTTCTGAAGCATATTTTTTGCATATTCTACGGGTCCCATCTGTACTTTCATCTTCTCCAACAATTATTTCTATTGGGAAGTCTGTTTTCTGCATTAAAATACCTTCAATACAATCTTCAATATAATCTGCGTGCTGATAGGTTGTAGTACAGACCGAAACTAACGGCTCAATTTGATTTACTTCCTTTATGGTACCCAAATATTCTTCATCAGGATTAAATCGTTCTACGTATAATTGTTGGATATCCATGTCTCAATACTCCAGTTTTCCATATTCCGTTTCATAATGATTAAAAGCCTCTTTTATATACATGTCTTCCTCTGAAATGGGATTGGAAATTTGAAATTCTTTCGCTCCGCTATAATTTGGTATAACAAATGAAGAATTAAACTCTTTTACTTTTTTTGCAATCTTTAAATAGACTGACTCAGGATTTTCACACAGTTCTTCATAAGAAAAAGACATATAGGCATCACCCATATATTTCCGTTTGGAAAGGATTTCTTTTTCAATAAAATAAATCTGCCCGGCAACTTGATAATATTTATCCAAATCTTTTATTATTTCAAACTCTCGGGGTTTCCAAGAAAACCAATTCTCCTGACTTCCCGTCCATTTTTCCCTGGCTTTTAACAATGATCGAATAGTCGCAATCGAATTTCTATGCATATGTAAATAAATAGCACCTGTAACATCTTCGCTCATACTTTTTAAATAACAGTTGACAAATTTTCCTTTGCATAAGAAAGGTTGTCCGAATGCCCTCTGAATAAGTGAAAGTTCTTTCTGAAAGCTTTCAAAGTCGAACTGTTGCTTAAATTCTTTTTCAGAAAAAGGAACATCCGGAAAGTCCATGAACTCTCTCCAAAAATACCAGTAATCATGAGGTGCTTTAAATCCCTTTGTTTTTCCAATAGACGAAGAAAATTTTATCTCACTATTGATGTCGCAAAATTCGTCCCTGTATTGATATTCGGGTTTCGTTACCATGCTATAAATTAATGCACCAATGTATGGAGTTTTATAAAATCTGGACAAAAAATTGGATGGATAAGAAAACATCTGTAAAGAAGCGATCCACTGCGTAAACATGGTGCTCCCACACCGAGGGCAACCTACTAAAAAAAGGTTTGGATAATCGGGGCGTGCCACTTTCTCCATTTCTTTCTTTTCTACTGGCTCAAGAATCCTATTTATCTCACTAATAATATCTTCCAGCTTTTGATTTTTATCAAAGCTCATGTCAATTTTTTTCTTAGCTCTTCTGCATAATACTTCATGTAAATTCCTGCCTGTATATCAGTTTTAGGATATAGTTCATTTCCCATCATTATATTCATAAGGCTTTTTACGATGTCATAACCACTCTGGTTTGTGAATGAAACACCAGCTGAAAACCTCGGGTTAATGTCCATTAGGTAGTACTTTCCATCCCTATACAAAAATTCAATATTAATTGCCCCGGTTATATCCAATTTCTCTACAACAATTTCTGAAAGCTTTTCGAGTATTTTATTACCCTTAATTTCTACAGTGAGCCCAGCTCCTATTTTACTTCGTATCAGCTCTTTTCGCGGAATTGAAATACAGTTTCCAAGAAAATCTCGAATAATATCTACTGTAAAAATATCGCCACCATAATAAGGTTGTACAATACTTAATCCTGTTTGAAAAGCTGAATAACCAAATTCAGTTCTCTCTTTGAGAATTTGTATCCCTTCCGAGCTTCTGCCTTTTCTAGGCTTAACAATGAGTGGATAACTATGGTATTTTTCAGCATTTCCCAGATGGGTATAAGTTGGTATAACACTCACGTCCTCATCCTCTTTAAATAATTGGTATAATACTAATTTATTTCTGCATTGTTTTATACTCTCAGTCCCGGATATACATATTTTGGTTCCCATTTCCTCAAATTGGGCTCTTTTAATAGCAAAAAAATCTACTTCAGGATCAATAAGAGGTATCACATAGTCGATTTTATGTTCATGGCAAATTTCTGACATCTTTTGCAGATAGTTCGGGTGATCTGATCTTGGCACCCGGAAAAACTGATCTGTAAACCTGCTTTGAAAAAGCCATTCCCCTGGATGAATATCTGTTCCAATAATCTTTGCTGTTTGCCATCCCTCCCTTAATGAACGGATAACTGCATCTGAAGCCATGGATCCAATGGCCGTTACTAGTACTTTCATTCGTTTTCCCCATTTTTAAGTGAAGCGAACTCTTCTCTCAGGATACTCATTATTACCATATCCCTGTATTTTCCATGCGAGAAAAGATCCTGCCTCATGGTACCATCAATGGTGTAACCTAAAGAACGGTTTAACTTAATGCTCGCCAGGTGGCCTTTCCTGATTTTTGCATAAACTTTATTCAAATTGTACCTGCTGAAAATGTAGTCCAGTGCAATTTTTTTACTTTCCTGAGCGAAACCCTTTTCCCAATGTTTTTTTTCACCTATTCCGGTGTACGACTCCGCTTTATTATTGGTCAAATCAATATCCCGAAATCCAGTGTAACCAATCAATTTGTCCGTTTCAATCATGCAGATAGCAAAATCAATCCGAGATGGATCCAATGTCATTTTTTTTACCCACTCTTTTGTGGAATATTCTGAAACAGGATATGGAGAGTTCAGCATTTCTCTAAGTTCTGGATCATTCATCCATTCAGCCCTCTTTGAAGCATCTTTTATCTCAAACAGACGTAAATAAACTCGTTTTCCTTTTATCATAAATTTAACAAAAATGAAGATTTCAGAAGTACTTGATAAGCGATTCGATTGTGTCTTTTAAACTATGTTGCGGGTTCCAGTCTAAATCCCTCAATAATTTAGTACTATCCATTCCAAACTTCATTGGCTTGGCATCAGTTTTCCGGATGTTGATTTTCATATTTGAATTTCCGGTCTTCTCTGTGACTGATGTCTTAATTTTGTTCGCAATGTCCAGCAGAGAATAGGTAACCCCGGCACCAAAATTATATACAGAGTGAAATTCTTTCGGGTCAGTTTTTAATAATCGCGTAATCCCGGAAACTGCATCCCTTATATCAAGCCGCTCCATTTGCTGGTCTCCTCCAACTACAGTCAAATCTTCACCATCCAATGCTTGTTTAGTCATTTTCGACAAAAAATCATTTTCTATAAGCCCCGGCGCCCCTCCGGCAAGGCTCCCCAATCTTATGGAAGTATGAAATAATTGTTCATTCATTTCATGAAGCGAAGCTAAGATTAACTCTGAAGCATATTTTGCTTGGGCATAGGGTGACGATGGATATACCGGTATCTCTTCCGTCCACAAAGGTTCATTTTCTAATCCATACACGCTCTGGGATGAAATATTAATGATAGCAGGCACCTGATGTCTTGCAGCTCTTATAAATATTTCATGTGTGAACTTTAAACTTCTCGCAATTTCATCATTATTTTTGTGCGGGCGAGCAAATCCCATATGGAGCAGCACATCTAGATTCCCAAAGTGAATATTTCCGTTTTCCAGGTCATTGAGATCATAGATCCGTTCAGGCTTATCAGTTAGAATTTTTTTTGATCTGGATTTATCTCTTCCAAATGCCCATATTTCAAATTCACTGTCTCCGGATAGGCTATTGATTAAATTTTGCCCCAAATAACCTGTAGCGCCTGTAATTAACACCTTTTTGGTTTTTGACCTGGTAAATTGGTTAAGTTTTTTTGAGAGAGCTGAAACTTTTTTATTTCTAACAATCGGCAGCGATTTATCCGCTGTTTGCCTCATTCCAAATCTGGAATAATTAAAGCAAAGCTTATTCTTTCCGGCTTCTATATTTAGCCACTCTTTCACACAAGCCTCTACTTCATTAAATCCCATCAGAGCTCTGAGGCCTGAAATTCCTGTAAACCGGGGGTTCATTTCAAACAGTTTTAGTCCGCTATCTGTCAGCCTGCCCTGAATATTTATTGGGCCGCATAACCCCAGTCTCAGTAATTCAGGAGTTAATGCATCTATCGCCTCCCAAATGCTTTTATTTTCATAGGGGAGGATCTCGACAGGAACGCCATTCCTTAATTTATTAAATGAGGCCATTTTCCCCATCAGCCTCTGTTCGGGGTCATATACAAGCTGAATTGAGATTTCAGAAACTTGTGGATTGATGATTTTCTTTACCTGTTTTAAATAAGATTCTCTGTTAGGATCGTTTTCAGCCGGAATGGCGAGCTCCTGAATGATGTGATTGTCGTCAATTTTATTGAGATCATCTCTGCTCAGGATAATCTCAACTCCACGTGAAGCAAATCCTCCTCTTGGTTTTGCAATTAAAGGGAATTTAACTTTCCCTGATTGTATTTGTTCATCCAGTTTATCCTTATCGTAGCTTTTAACAAAGACATCTACAACCTTGTTTAACTCTTGGCACATCCTCTTTTTATCTCGGCAAAGAGAGATTAGTTTCTCATCTGAGCAAATGGTTTTTATGTCTGCTTTCTTGAATTCTTCTTCATTTTGTGCAAAAATCAATGCTTCATCATCCAATCCGGGCACTATTAAATCAACACTATGCTCCTTACATTTTCCAATGAGTTTATCAACATATCCTTCCGAATAAATGGTTGGCGTATAGTCGTATACATCACAATCGTAAGCCCCATATGCAAAGGGATTCGTTCCTAGACCTACCGTTCTGATAGGTAATGAAGTCAGCCTTAATGAGTTAATAACAGACTGTCCAACTCCACTCCCGATACAGCTTATAGCTATCGTATGTTCTCTAATCATCTATTAACTTCCCTCTGTCAGAGTTTTGGAAATAGTTTTTGACACAGTCATAATTTCATCTTCCTCAAGGGTATAATAGAGTGGCAAACATAAAATCCTTTCCGATATATCCTTAGACACCCTGACCTTTTCCGTTTTCACATACTCCAGCGTATCTAAACTCGGGTAAAAATATCGTCGGGGAAAAATGTCATTTTGTTCCAGCGCCACTTTCACTCTTAAGGCCACAGCTTCGCTTTCAAAAATTACCGGGTAGTAGGCACAGTTCCATTTTGAATCTTTTTGAACGGTAACGCTATGAATCGGGAAATCTGCAAGCTGTTTATCATATTGAAGGCACTGATTTTTCCGACTAGCCAATATTTTACCTATGTAAACAAGATTACATAATCCCATAGCCGCATGGAATTCTGAGTTTTTGCCGTTAATGCCCACCCCGTCAAACTGCTCAAAACCTGCATGGCCAAAATTCCGCATCCGGCTCATTCTGTAGTTAAGATCCTCATCGTTCGTAAATACTGCCCCTCCTTCTACAGTGTGAAACAATTTTGTAGCATGGAAGCTGGTCGTGCTTACATCACCATAATTAAAAACTGATTTGCCTTTGTACTGAGTACCAAAACAGTGGGAGGCATCATAAATCACTTTGAGATCGTGTTTGTCTGCGATAGCCTGTATAGCTTCAATATCACAGGGGTTACCAAAAACATGCGTGGCTAAAATCCCGGTGGTTTGCTCCGTTATAGCATCCCCAATCAGCGCCGGATTAATGTTGAAGGTGTTCGGATCGATGTCGACAAACACCGGGGTGCAGCCCTCCCATACAATGCTTGATGTGGTGGCCACATAGGAGAAGGGCGTGGTGATGATGTCACCTTTGAGTCCCAGCGCCTTAATGGCAATTTGCAGGGCAATGGTTCCGTTGGATAGGTACAGAAGATTCTCTAAGTCTAAATATTCTTTTAGTTTCTGCTCCAGCTCCTGAACCAGCGGCCCGTTATTCGTTAAAAATTCACGTTCCCAAATTCCATCCAGGTATTTTTGATACTGCTTTTTTGGAGGCATAAAAGGTTTAGTTACTGGGATCATTCAGACACCTCTTTGGTTTTATTTTTCCAGGGGAACCCCTCCCTAACAGGTTCTTCCCCTAAAAATTCACATAACTTCAGGTAGGCTCCATCTTCAGCTACATTAAGTATCAATAAATCATCCGAGCGGTGACGAAAATATTCTTTCACACTGTTATTGTAGTCTATATAATGTTTAATCAATATTTCCTTACTATATGGATCATCTTCCGGGGTACTATAGGTGAACCGGTTAGTTCGCCAGGGTCGTCCTTTTTCAATATAAGTTGCCTGCTGTAAATCTTCCTTGGCAGGAATTCTTCCATCTTTTCCCCATTTTTTTGCATGAAATTTGGTCAAAGAGGTATACCACTGCTCCGGATTGTCACGTACCGTCAATATGAATTTGCTTCCGGGAAACTCATGATCAAGCACTATAAATGTATAGGGTTTGCTAAATGGAACATCCTGAAAGAATTGTGCAGTTTTACAATATTGTACAATACGTTTAAAGTCTCTTTTACTCCAGTCATAAATGAGGTTCTCTGCCGATCTTTGATGTCCTATCACGTAT
>DATFJT010000062.1:0-2540 GCA_035269065.1 Saprospiraceae bacterium
CCCAAAAGCTCTCGAAAATTTTCCTGATCCTCCTTGCTGAGGTCACTGGCGAACACTACTCGCTCGAATTTCATTTTTTCATATTCCCGACCAGAAAAAAATATCGGACAACTTACCTGCTTTAGAAGAGGCCTCATCTCAGCCGAAAGAAATGAAGTTTTGCTTGCAGCATCCTCAAAAGGTCCAATCATCAAAAAATCAGGAGCGTGTTGCTCCATCAACGGGACCAAGGACTGGTGAAAAGAATTTCCACCAAAAACAACTTGAAGGATATTGGACTCCACCACTGCCAATTTTTTCATTTCCTCAATGGAGAAATCACCTTCTGTCGTCTCCACCACCGGTTGACCATCTTTTTCTGTCAAACTGACAAATTCATCTCTTTCCAATTGATGATAGTTGATGATGTGGTGTCCTTTCTCGCCCAATAAATCCTCAATGACCGGAATCAGCTGATCCAGTCCTTTGACGTGTTTTTCAAAAACAAGAAAACGAGCCATAGATGTTTTTTACGAATATAATGGTAAGATCAATCGATTTATTCTGATCACAATCATGGAGGTTAATGATACTGATCATGCCCCGTTTCTTTTATCTGCAGCTATATTTGACTTGATCAAAGACAATTCAGAATCCTATGGAAATTAAGAAAACGGATACAATCAAAGAACTTCAAATGCGCTTCAACGCTGCTTATTCTCATTTAAAATTGAAGTTTTACAGCAAGGGGCACGAAGAATTCGAGGGTTCCTCGGGAAGAGATGAAGTTGACACGGAGGCTCATATCAGCAAAGTCAATCCTAACGCAAAGGATGGCGATATTGACATATCGGAAAATGTTACTGTGCAGGAATTGGAAAATAATTTTGAAAAAGACTTCGGCTTGCATGTTCAGGTCTTCAGGAAATCCAATCATTTATGGTTACAAACATCTGCCACAGATGATTGGTCCTTGGGAGAACAACAACGCAAAGGAAAAAATTCAGTACAGAACTAAGATTCCATTCATTAAAAAGAAAATAGTAGTTATGAAAAGAAGAGAAGCCATATCGGCCATTATGACGAAGGACCCTATAAGTGTCAACGTCACGCATAAAGTATCAGAAGTGGCTGAGATATTCAACCAGAAAAAAATACATCATATTCCTGTAGTTTCAGGCGAAAAACTGATTGGTATTATTAGCAAAACTGACATTGAAAGGATTTCTTATGTAAGTGACTTACAAAATGATAAAGCCAACACTGCCATATATGATATGCTCAAAATTGAGCAGGTGATGACCAACCAGGTCGATACTGTGCAAGAGGATGATGAAATAAGAAATGCTGCTCGCAAATTTGCTACGGGCGAATACCATGCCTTACCTGTTTTGGAAGGAGATAAATTGAGTGGCATTGTTACGACCACTGATGTAATTAAATACTTACTGGAGCAGTACTAATGTATTAACATAGGTATTGGATTTATGGGATAAAAGTTCGCCGACATATACGTCGAGCGGACTTTTTTTTAGAGCATAACCTAATGAGGATTACATCTTATCTAAGGCTTCATTCGCTTTAAGCGATAGGTATAAGTATTGCCGTTGGGTTTTATAGTTTGAAGAATTAAAGAATCGCGGTTTAACTCATACCGATACCTCCCATCTAAAATTAAATGCCAGTCGAAATCTGCCGTCCAAATATTCTTATCCCGGAAAACCAGTGCTGTATCCTGGACTTCCCAGGTGCCGGACCCCCCTGCGGGAACTGGGCTCTGTTGCCCCACGGACTGGTAGGTGGAGTCTCTTAGTCGCAATGAGGCCAGGCCTTCTTTCTTGGAACCTTTTTCTGTCAGAATAAAGACTCCTTCGTAATATCCCGTAAAATTATCTGGATTTTGATGAGTACACTGTACCATAAAAAATACTCCCATGAGTAAACTCAATCTTTGAAGCCGCCTTTGCATCGTTTTTTTAATGTTGTTAGAAAAGGATAGGAAAAATGAAAAAATGATATTTCTCAGAAATTCATTCCTTACATCTGTAAAGAAATGATCAATGACACATCAGCGGGTTTTTGATGGCTACCCAAAAGTTCAGTTCTTCCGGAAGGTATATTGAAAAGCCCCTAAAGATGAGGATAAGGCCAAAAAGTAAAGTGACCACCGGTAGCACGCGTTGGAAGCCTAAACGCCATTTGGGTGAAAAAAAACGTACTCCCGTGCTTAGAAAAAACATCATAGGCAGCGTGCCGAGACCGAAGAACATCATAAATAAAGCCGACTCCATAAGACCGCCCATCGTGAGTGCTCCAGCCAGTGCTAAGTAAACCATTCCACAGGGTAGTAAACCATTCACCATTCCGATAAGTATGGAGGGGTAGTTTTCAGAACGGGCCATTAATTTTTGCAGACTATTGCGAACAGGTTGGTAGAATTTGCGGCCCAAGAAAGAATTGGAAATAGCATGATCAATATTGATAGAAAATAGGAAACTCAGAACCATCAAGAGACCTAAAAAAACGGATACAGACCTCTGAATATCAGCAAATAAAAACAT